>DYTM01000232.1 GCA_020725985.1 Methanomassiliicoccus sp. | reverse complement strand
GCGACAAGCTCAAGGTCACCCTCCTTCTCGGGATCCCGAAGGCCTGATTTCTCCAATGGTGGTTGTCAGCCAGTCTGTCTCCGGTCAATCCTCGTTCTCGAGAATCTGCTGCGGCGCAGCAGCGAACGTCACGAGGGAGCGGGCCTCCATGAAATGCAACCTTCCCGGCAAGACGAAGGCGTGAAGGGGCGGACCTAAGTCGGCCGAGATCAGGTCCGGCGGATAGGCGGCGATCACCTTCTCCGAGGGGGAGCCTATCCTAGCGGCGGCGCAGATGAGGGTCTTGTCGCCGATCAGTCCCTTTCCAGTCCTCCTTTCCGCATCGAGGAGCCACCTCACCCCTTCGGAGGCGGTCATGTACCTGCCCTCTTCCTCCTTGATGTCCAGGAGGATCAGGGTGTGCAGATTCCTGGCCTTGTTCTCAAGGATGTTCTCGTATGGGCTCGTGGGAGAGTAGCCCGGCTCGGAGAACGGCAGGGTGACAGTCCTTCCGAACTTGTAGGGCTGAAGGCCCAACGCCGAGGCGCAGGCCGTGAAGATGGAGATGCCGTGCACCAGCCTCGTCGCTATCCCCGATTCCTGGGCTCTGATCCTCAGGTCGACATGGGTCGTGGCGGCCATCGGATCCCCGGCGGTGACGAAGCACACCTTCCCTGTCCTCGTCGCCTCGATGACCTCGTTCCCAGTCTCCACCTCCTCCCGCGACAGCACCTTCATCCTCTTGCCCGTTATCGACTCAAGCTCGGCCTGATCAAATCCCGTGGCCTTCGAGGTGTAGAATTCTGCGAATACGACATCGCACTCCCGCAGGGCTTCGAGGGCCTTCAAGCTGAGATCTCCGATCCCTGCCAATCCTAAACCAACAAATATCAATTCGCCCATGGAATCAACGTGCGCTCCTGGTGCGTCAGGGTCCCGAGGGATAGAGGGGAATCCGTCCGTAAAAAGCTTTTAGAGCTCGGATTGCTGGACCACGCCCTCAAGATCCGATCCGAGGATGGATCCGTACTCATCCCGATCCTCGCCCCAGGCACCGGGGAGCTTGCTGAGGAGTTCGGGTCAGAGCTCAGACTTGAGGATTTTGAGGAACGGAAGGTTCAAGAAAGGGACTATCGGAAAGCGGTCAAAGTCCCGTCCGAACTCGCCAATCTCCTTCCCTCCTCGTACGACGTAGTTGGGGATGTGGCGGTGATCCGCCTTCCTCCGGAACTCCTCCCCTTTAAGTCGGAGATCGGGAACGCTATGATGGCGACGTTCCCCCGGTTGAGGACGGTCGCCCTCGATCGGGGTGTCCGAGGCACTCTGAGAATAAGGGATCTGGAGATCATTGCTGGGGAGAATGACACCTCGACGACTCAGGTCGAGTACGGCCTCCGGTTCAAGGTGGACCTTTCGAGGATGTACTTCAACCCGAGGCTCGGGTCGGAGAGGATGAGGATCGCCTCGCTCGTCAGGAAGGGAGAAGTGATCATCGACATGTTCGCAGGCGTCGGACCCTTCTCCTTCATGATCGCCAAGTATGCTCAGCCCGAGAGGGTGTACGCGATCGATCTCAACAAGGATGCGATCGACTCGCTCAAGGCGAACATGATCATGAATCATATCCATAAGGTGGTGCCGATGCTCGGAGACGCCAGGGAGATCATCAAGAGCCTTCCCCCGGCGGACCGGATTATTATGAATCTGCCGCACTCGGCGCACGAGTTCTTCGAGGACGCCCTCTCAAGGTTGAAGCCCGGGGGGACGCTCCATATGTACTTCGTAGCGGGGAAGCTAGGTGCCGCCGATTTCGTCGAGACGCTGAAGCGGGAGGCGAGGGAGACGTCCGTGGGGGTCACAGTGACGCGATGCGAGGAACTGAAGACCTACTCCCCGACGACGAGCGTGTTCTCCCTCGACCTACTTCTTGCTCACGGGGTCTAGTGTTAT
>DYTM01000231.1:1289-1951 GCA_020725985.1 Methanomassiliicoccus sp. | reverse complement strand
CTCGTCAAAGGCTCCGACCCAGAAGCTCGCGTATCCCCTGTCGATGAAGAAGAGAAGCATGTTCTCCACCGAGGCGGCCACGTCCTGAAGGCAGTAGAGGTCCCTCCCCCTGTGCCCGTAGCTGCCTATCCGTTCGAGGTTCGAGCAGCACACTATGACAACCGGCGCCTCCTCCAGGAACCTCTGGCCGTTCGCGGCCTGGACAAGCTTCCTTCTCGTCTCCCGATCCCTCACCACGATGAAGTCCCTCGCCTGAAGGTTCCCGGCTGATGGCGCAAGGTTGCCGAGCCGGATCGCCTCGACGATCAGATCGTCCTGCAGCGGCTCGTCCGTGAAGCTTCGAACGCTTGTTCGCCTCTCAATGCACTCCACAAGTTCCATGCTGACTCCCTCCCTTCTCTCGCAATTCCTACACTATTGAGCTTCCCCTCTTCAACCTAACCGATGATTTAATTGTGAAGCAAGGGATACGCAGTCGTGTCCCTCGAGTGCGTGATCGAGCTCGAATACAACGATGGAAAGGAGGCTGAGACTGTCAAGAAGGCCATCGAGCTCGACAACGAGGGCTACGCGATCGCCGAGGTGAAGGGGCGGAAGGTCATCATCCGGTCGTCCTCGGACACAATTCCGAGCATGCTCCACACGCTCGAGGATCTCCTGGC
>DYTM01000231.1:0-1279 GCA_020725985.1 Methanomassiliicoccus sp. | reverse complement strand
CATCAAGGTGGCCGAGGAGACGATGAAGATGACCGCGGAGAGATCACCCAGGAATGCCCTCCCTGACCTTGACGGCTAAGCCTTTCTTGAACGAGAGCATCTCGCCCCGGGTGAGCAAGGCCCTCCCAATCGCTACGAGCGCGTCACCCTCGTCGACGACCAGCACCTCGTCCATCGGCCTGATATCCTCATCGCACTCACGGACGAACCCGCAGAAGACGTTCTTCCCCTCTCGGTTGAACTCGGCCGAGTCCGTGTCCACCACGACCCTCATCCGGGGCGGGATGAATCCCCTCAGAATCCTCCTCGCCCCCGCCGGTCTCAGCGTGAAGAACCCGTCCGACGCCCTCATCGAGAGGACGTGTTCCCCGTCCACAATCACGTTCCTTATTCTTTGCGTCGTCTTCGACTTGACGAGCTCAACATCTCCCTCCAGGAGCACTGCGGCAGCTCCCTTCCCGAACTGGTAGTCTGCCACGGCCTTGATCCGGGCGGAATCGATGGCGAAGCTCGACTTCCCTTTCGCTATCACCGAGAGCATCTCCCGGGTCTCGTCCCCTTCCCAGATGACACACATCCCGTATGTCTGATTGTGGGACATTTCTTCCATGAGGCGCCTTGTCCTTTCCTCAGTCTCCCTGTCCCTTATTTCCGGGAAGATCGACTGGGAGATCGGGTAGATCTCGTCGAGTTCGATCGGGACTGGGCCGAATGGGGACATGACTAGGAAGTGGGCGTCGGCGAGCGCCGACACCTCCGCCATTTCCTTTGCATATGTTCTACAATACGGCCTCTTCCCCTCCTCGAAGCCAACCAGGATCTGAGTGTCCGGTTGAACGTATCTGTCGAAGTACCTCCTCTCGTACCTGTGCACGGCTGGACGATCGAGGCTCTCGGGGCCCGTGTAGAAGAACGCGGTATCCCGGCTGAGGGGCTCGAAAACCTCCAGGAAGTCCTTGTGGGCGGCAAGCCTCCGCAATCCGTTCAGGAGGGCGGGGTGAGCCCTGCACCTTTGCTCCACCAGCTCCCATATGCTCCCCTCCACGATCGCCCTTTTGACTCTCACTATTTCGACGAGCGACGCGTGAAGGTTGTGCCGGGCGATGATCCTCGCCCTCGCCTCCCCGTTCATCTTCTTCAGCGCCTCGAGATCATGGTCGCGGCAGGCAGGGCAGTCACAGATCATCCTCTTCATGTCCTGGAGATGGAAGGTCCCCTCGGGGAACATGAACCGGTCATCCCTCGCGAATTTCGCATAGGAGGCCGAGTCAAACATATC
>DYTM01000230.1:1262-1967 GCA_020725985.1 Methanomassiliicoccus sp. | reverse complement strand
GAGCTGATCGAGGTTGCCGACGACATTGCCACCGGTCGCCTTTGCGAGCGTCTCCATGTCGGACTCCTTCAGCCTGCGAGCGGCGAATATGTCCGCCTTGGCGAGGTAGTGCTGAACGAGGTCGTCGATGCCCTTCTGGCAGAATACGACGGTCGCACCGACCGACTTGATCTTCTCCACCTTCTTCTTCAGGGTGTCCTCCTCCTCGTCGAGGAACCTCTGCATCGAAGCCGGGTCGCTGATCTGGATCTTTGCCTCGACCTCGGTCTTCTTGATCTCGAGAGCAGCGCTCAGCAGGGCGATCTTCGCCTTCTTCACAGTCTTCGGCATCCTCGGATGGACCCGCTCCTTGTCGACGACGATTCCCTTGATGATCTCGGTGTCGGCGATTGAGCCTCCCACCCTCTTCTCCACCTTGATGTTCTCGACATCCACGAGCGTCTTGCCATCCCTCTTCTCGACGACCGCCCTGACTGCGTCAACAGCGATGTCGGCGAGGTAGTCCTTCTGACCTCCGACGCTCTTGCCCGTCATGGCCGTCCTGGCAACCTTCTTCAGCATCTCGTTGTTGTTGGCGGTCACATCGATGGCCAGGCTGTCAAGTATCTTCACTGCCTCGGCAGCCGCCATTCTGTACCCGTTCACAATGATCGTGGGGTGAACGTTCTGGTCGAGCAATGCCTCAGCCTTCTTCAGCAGCTCTCC
>DYTM01000230.1:0-1233 GCA_020725985.1 Methanomassiliicoccus sp. | reverse complement strand
TGACCGATGTCGTCGTCCCATCGCCACATTCGGTGTCCTGGGTCTTCGCGACCTCGACCACCATCTTCGCAGCGGGGTGCTGCACATCGATCTCCTTCAATATCGTGACACCGTCATTGGTTATCACAACGTCACCCATCGAGTCAACGAGCATCTTGTCCATGCCCTTTGGCCCCAAGGTCGAGCGCACGGAATCCGCGACCGCTCGGGCAGCAGAAATGTTGTTCGACTGCGCCTCCCGGTTCTTGCTTCTCTCCGTGCCCTCTTTCAGCACGATGATCGGCTGACCTTGTCCCATTGAATATGCCATTAGTCAAGCCTCCTGTTGCGGCCGGTATTTTAGTGCTTCTATATAAACATTCTCAGGTGAAGCCGTTCGTCTGCCCGCTCCGGACCATACGGGAGATGGGGAGTGCGATCGGGCAGTTTGCAGTCGCCTTCGCCTAGAATGCTGATTCAAAAGACAGTCCGTAGGAGCGGCACAGCTGCCTGATTCTCCCTTCCGCATCTTCGAAGTACTGCCGGGAACGAGCCATCTCTTCGAATTCCTCCCTGAACTGCTGGTTCGACATGGCCTCAGCGGATCTCAGGGACTCAATCGTTCCAGGCCGTAGGCGGAGCCTATCGGACATGATTTTCTTCGTCCCGCTAGAAGCGATCCCTGATATCAGCTTCTCCATATCCTTCTCAGTGACCTGGGGGAGGACCGGGCCGATGAGGGCATAGGTCTCCACTCCTCGCTGATTCAGCTCCGCAAGTACTCGAATCCGCCTGGAGGGAGGGGGTGCGCCCGGCTCGAACTGGGCGGCGAGGCCGTCGTCGAAGGTCGTAATCGTTATCCCGACCTCCGCTCCCTTCATCGCTTCAAGGACGACAGTATCGCGTAGAACGAGGTCGGATTTGGTGAGGACGCTCGCCCGCAGATCCGAGCGCGAAAGGATCTCGAGGCACTTCCCCGTCAGTCGGTACTTCCCCTCCGACGGCTGATAGGGATCAGTCACCGTCCCGATCCCGACCGTGCCCCTCTTTCCCTTCACCTCCCGAGAGAGCGCCTCTGGCATGTTGGTCCTCGCCACGACCGATCTTCCCCAACTCGCCCTCGGCAATCTGAGCACGGCAGGGGCGTAGCAGTAGAGGCATCGGTGCTCGCATCCCTCGTAAGGGTTGAGGGCGTAATCAAGTCCAGGCAGCCTGGAGCGGACGAGGGCTGTGCGGCACTTTCCCTCGATGACT
>DYTM01000020.1:7027-11811 GCA_020725985.1 Methanomassiliicoccus sp. | reverse complement strand
GAGGGCGATCATGGTGCCGCCGGTCTCGCTCAGACTCCTCGAGATACAGAGGATTATGCCGGTCACCAAGCCAGCCCTGAAAAGGGGGAGGGTGATCGTTCTCACGGCCGTGAACTTGCTGGCCCCGAGTGTCTGACCCGCCGTCTCGTATGTAGCATCGATCTGCTCGAGTATCGCCGCTAACGACCTGACCATGTATGGGTAGGAGAATACGATGTGGAGAAGGATGACGAGCAGCATCGGGGAGGTCAGGGCCCCGATCGCGAAGGGGGGGCGTCAATCGAAGGGGGAGTTGTAGCCCAGAAGATCGCGCTCGAGAAGCCCAGCGCCGCCGTGGGCACTGTGAGAGGCATGTCGATGAGTGTGTCCAGGAACTGCTTCCCCCGAAACTTCTTCCGGACGAGGATCCAGGCAAGGGGCAGACCCATGGCGAAGTCGATGACCGTCACGATCGCGGCTATCTCGAAGGAGGCGCCGATGGCGCTGATGATGACGTCCATTGTCTCTCGGTTGCTCAGTACGTTGTCCTCGATTGCCCCCCACTGAGTGACAGCGTACGACAGGATGTACACCGTCGGAATGATGACGAATATCAAAAAGAAGGCGACAATGAAGGCAGTCCAACCCTTTCGGAATCCCTTGCCGCTGATGAACCTGATAAGGAAATCGTCCCGCCTCATGAAGGCACCGGATGACCGGTACCCTGAACCCGATTGCGAAATAAAAACATATGCGGGGGGGAAGCAAGACATTCGGGCGCAAGTATCGCGTCCCCCCTGAAAATGAAAGATGCGCCGGAGCCTTACCCGAGTATCGTGTCCAAAATCTGGGCGCCTTCTGCGACGATTACTTCCGGACCGAGGATCGACCCCCGTACCTTCGCCCCCTCCCCGATCAAGGCGCCCCTCATGAGGATGCTGTCGGACACCTCCGCCCCTCTCCTCACGACGACCCCCTCCTGCGCCGAGACGTATGGTCCCACCGTCGCCTCATCGACCTCGACCCCGTGGAGGAAGTTCGGAGGGGTCACCCTCGCCCGATCGGAAACCCTTCCCTCCGTTGCGCCCCCGCCCAGATCCAGGAGCGTCCTCTGGGCCCGGAGGAAGTTCTCCCTTGTCCCGCAATCGATCCAGTAGCCCTCGAACCTGTGACCGAACAATCCATGCTCGAGGACCTTCGGGAACACCTCCCGCTCCAGGGACACGAACCCGTCCCCGATATGATCCAATATCTCCGGTTCGAATACATACACCCCGGCATTGATCAAATCCGAGCAGGCCTCGCCCGGAGCTGGTTTCTCCTGGAACATGGTGATCCGCAGTCCCGGGCCGGTCCCCACCGCCCCGAAGGCGCTGGGATCGGGGACCGGCCAGAGGGCGATCGTGCCGATGCCCTTGCTCGCCCGGTGATTCCGGAGGAGGAGGGCGAGATCGATGGAGGAGACGATGTCCCCGTTGAACGCAAGGAATGTCTCGTTCAGGTGCCTGCTCAGGTTCTTCAGTGCGCCGCCGGTGCCCAGAGGCTCCGGCTCATCCACCAGGACGACGCGCCCCTCCGGATCCGCCGTCTCGAAGTAGGCCTCGAGAGCCTCCCTCCTGTAGTTCACCGCAAGAAGGATCGTGTCCACCCAGGCCGGAAGGGAGTCGACTATGTGCGATATGAGCGGCTTGTCGAGGAGAGGGATGAGCGGCTTCGGGACGGTGTTGGTGAGAGGCCTGAGCCTTGTCCCCAATCCCCCTGCGAGAATGACCGCTTTCATGACCTATTGCAGCCCGATCGGAGTTCGATCAAGACGACGCAGAAGTTCAGTGGAAAGGCACACCGTCGGTCCATTCCCCTCACATCGGGGAGATGCTCACCACGTTGTTTCCCCTCAGAATGACGATGCCAAGCCGGCGGGTCTGATCCGCCGTGCGCTCTTCGGTGTCCTCGAGGACCATGTTCATGTAGTCGTCGTAACCAGTGAGCTTTCCCTCAAGGACCCGGTTGTCCTTCAACAGAAGAGAAATCTTCTTGTTCATGGACTTCTCAAGCAGCGCGAGTGGCATTACCATGATATCCCTATCCAGTCATCGTAGGTGGACCATTTAAAGCTTTCTTCGGACGCCGATACCTACGGGCGAGACCCGGTCCTCGGCTCGCCCGGAGAAGGCTCCCATTCTCGGAGTCGATGAGGCACGCCTTCGATTCCTTCACCTTCCTCCCGGATCCCGATTTGCACCGGCAGCAGAAGGAAACATATCGTTCCGGAATGATGTGACTGGGCAATCCATGGGAGGTTACTTCTTCATCTGGCCTTCCATCCACTTCTTGATGTCTTCTCTCGTCGAACCGGCGATGCCGAACCGCTCAAGGAAGCGGTTCGTCGTGGTGAGCTGGAAGGTCTGTCCCCTCTTCCGAGCGCTGACGAGACCCATCGACCGAAGGGTCCTGACGCTCTCGTACACGTCCGACCCGAGCATCTTCGCAAGCTCGCTCTGCAGCACTGGCTGATGGTAGGCGATCAGGGCTGCGACCTTAAGCACCTCGTCCGGAACCTCCTTCTCGGCGAACGGCGTCGCGCACTCGGTGTACTCCGGCCGGAGCTGCATCGAGTATTTCGCCCCGATCTTGACCACTTCGATCGCCGAATATCGGCCGTCATACTCCTCGGCAAGCTTCTTCAGCGCCGCTCTTATCTGTGAGGGAGAGAGAAGCGTAGAGGACTCGATCTCGGATATCTTGAGGGGCTTGGCCGAAGAGAAGAGAGCCGCCTCTACAACCCTCACCGGCTCCAAATCACATCACCATCTCGCCCTTCACCGCCGGGATCTCGGCCTGCACAGCATCCTCCAGCGTGCCGATATCCCAGGCCACTCTGACCTCGAGCAGTATCTGCCCGTACGGGAAGTCGTCCTGCATAAGGGCGATCTTTCCCATCTTCGCAAGGAAGAGTAGGGAGACGAAGACCATGACCCTGTCCTCTTTCGTGCCGTTGTAGATGTCCTCGATCCTTATCGCGCCCGGCCCGCATCTCTGGATCCTCTCCCAGACTACCTCGACGTCCTGCTCGAGGTCCTCGGGATGCGACTTCTCATCGAAAACGATGCCGGCGTTCCTCATCGCCTCCCTGAGCGCGGACCGCTTCAACCGGGCATCGGCCTCCTTCCTCGCCTCGTCGAAGGCATCAAGTAGTTCGACGAGCGAGACCGGTCGGGAGGCTGAGTGCCTGACGGCCTCGGTGAGCTCGATCTCCTCCGGCAGATCGAAGCAAGGAGTTGACGAGAAGCTGTCGCAGAACAAGTCCAGGTGATCGAAATCCCAGTCGCTGCAGAAGAGCTCGCCGGCCTCGGCCTGCTCGTGGTTCCAGAGCACCTTTTCGCTCTGGAGCCGGAGTATGGTCCATGCCATGAACATCAGCTTGCCGGCGACGATGAAATTGACCTCCTCGTCCTGCATCTTCTCGGTGTAGAGCCTGGTGAATTGAACCAGGTCCACGTCCCAGGGATCCAGGTTGTTGCCCACGACAAGCTCGAACACGAGCTGGATCGATCTGTCCAAAGGATTGGCGGAAACCTTCGGGATGCCGCTCTCCGCCTCGCTGAGCAGCTCGAGGTAGTGGTCGATCTTCCTCGACCTGTCTCCCTCGTCGATGATTGCCTTGTGGAACATGAGGTGGTCGAGCACCGACCCGACGGCGGGGCACTCCATCATGAAGCGCCCTCCGCGATCTTCTCGCCCGACGATCTCACGTCCTCCTGGAAGTCCCCGAGTTCCCCGATGTTCGGCTTCATGATCACTGCGCTGATCCCTCCTTCCTGTTTCGTGACCCCGATGATGTGGTCCGCCTTGTTGAGCGTGACCTTCCTCAGCGATATCTGCACGAACTGCGCGGTCTTCGAGGCCCTCTGGATGCGATGAGCGACCGTGTCGGCGTTGACCGCGTCGAGGAACATGTCCACCTCGTCGAGGAGGTAGAACGGAGACGGCTGGTCCTCCTGAATCGCAAATATGAGGGCGAGGGCGGTCAGGCTCTTCTCACCGCCGCTGAGCGCCTCGAGCCTCAGGACCTTCCCGTTCCTCGGCCTCGCCTTGATGATGAGGCCGGCCTGGAACGGGTCCTGCGGATTCTCAAGAACCAGCTCCGCCTCCCCTCCGCCCGAGAGCTCGGCGTATGTGCGCTTGAAGTTCTCGTTCACCACGTCATACACCTTCAGAAGGCCGACCTTCTTCTTCTCGTTCAGGTCCGCCATCAGCCTGAGCAGGTCCTTCTTCTGATCCTCGAGCCTCTGGGTCTCGGACCTGAGCTCGTCATACCTTCCCTTCTTCTGATCGTAATCTTCGATAGCTTTGAGGTTGACCGCTCCCATCGATGTGAGCGAGGCCTCGCACGAGCTTATTCTCTCTTTCAGCGTCTCGATCGATGGAAGGGGAAGCGCTATCTCGATGGCATATAGCTTGATTTCCTCGTCCAGCTCCTTCAGCTTCTCCTGGGCTACGACGAGCTTCGTCTCGAGCCCGACCGAGAAATCGGAGGCAGTCTCGATCTTGGACTGGATCTTGTCCTTCTCCGCTTCCAGCCCGGTCTTCTTCTTGAAAGCTACATCCCTCTTTTGCCGAAGCTGGCCGATCTCCTTGCCCATCGACTCCTCGATCTTCTTGAGGCCGGCAAGTTCAACCTTCGACCGTTTTTCAGTGCTGGCGGCCTCCTCAGCCTCCTTCTTCAGCCTTCCGATCTTCTCGTTCGCCTCGGACTCGAATGTGTTCAAGTCCTCCTCTCTCTTCCTCGCGAGGTCCAGCTGGGT
>DYTM01000020.1:0-7017 GCA_020725985.1 Methanomassiliicoccus sp. | reverse complement strand
AGAGTTCGTGAGATTGACAAGGTCGCTCTGCAGCGCCTTCAGCCGCCGGGAGAGATCCTGGGGAGCGAGGTCCGTCATCCGCTTCTTGTCGCCCTCCCTACTCTCCTTCGCTCGGGCGATCTCCTCCGAGAGGCTGCCGATGTTCGCAGCGATCGAAGCGAGGCTCTCCTCGATCCGGGCGATCTCCTCCTTCCCGGACTCGATCTCCTCCTTGACCTTCGAGAGTCTTTCTTTGACTTCCTGCTTCCTGGCCTCGAGAGCTTTCATCCGAACATCGTTCGTGCTCCCGGAGCCGTTGAGCTCTCTCATCTTGCCTTCCGCCTCGAGCAGCTCGGCCCTTATCTTCCTCAGCTCCTCCGAGACCCTCTCGGCCTCCTCGGTCGCCTTCCTCAGCTGCTCCGCGAGTTCCTCGAGCTTGCCCTTCGCCGAGGAGCCGAACTTGAGGTGGCTTGACTCGAATGTCCCTCCGACCATCGCCCCCGACGCCTCGAGCAGCTCGCCTTCCAGGGTGACGAGCCTCACGCCGCCCATGAGCTTTCTCGCCTTGTCCAATGAATCCATGACGACCGTGTCACCGAACACGTACCAGAACGCAGGCCGGTACTTCTCCTCGAACTTGACCAGATCGATGGCGTAGCCGAGGGATTCCTTCTCCGCCAGAATGGCCTTTCCCCTCGGTTTGCCGTCGAGCATCTTGCTGAGCGGAAGGAAAGTGGCCCTGCCGAGGTTGCCCTCCTTGAGGAACCGGATCGCGGTGGCAGCGACCTCGTCATTATCCACCACGATCGACTGCATCCTGCTGCCGGCGGCAACGTTCAGCGCGATCTCGTACTTCGGGTCGACCTCGGCGAGCTCGGCGATCGTGCCGTGTATCCCCTTGAACTCCCGCTTATCGCGGGCCTCGAGTATGCTCCGGACGGCCCTTGTGTATCCTCTGGCTACGTTCTCGGCAGCCTCTTGCTCCGCCTTCAGATTGTTGTACTCCCTGGTGAGGCGCTTTATTGCCTGTTCCAACTCCTCGGCCTGATGGCCCAACTTTCCCTCCAAGTTCTTCTTGGAGTGGTACTGCTCCTGGAGCGACTTCAGCTCCTTCGATGAATCCTTATCTGCGCTCCTCAGCTCGCGGATGTTCCAGTCGGCGTCGTTCGCCTCGAACTCGAGGCTCTTCTTCGATTCCTCGAGGTCGGAGATGTCCGACTCCATCCTCGCCTTCTTCTCCTCGAGCCTCTCTTTCTCCATCGTGAGGGCGTGGAGCTTTTCCTCCTTCTCCTTGACGCTCTCATCGAGCGCAGCGATCGACTTCTGAAGGGTGCCGAGCTCGTCGTCGAACTTGCTGACGCTGCCCTGGACCTCCTCCAGTTCCTTCCTCTTCTTCTCCAACAGCTCCGACTTCTTCTCGAGTTCTGGTGCAACCGCTTCCAGGGTCTTGGAAAGCTCTGCGATCTCGGCCCGCAACTTCTCCCGCTCATCGCTCCTGCCTTCGAGCGAGGTCTCGATCTCAACGACCTCCTCTGCTGCTCTTTCCGACAGGTCGTGCGAGCGGGCGATCTCTATCTTGGCCGCATCGATCTTCTCCTTGAGCTCTCGGAACTCCTCTCCTCCCCTCTCCTCAGTCTCCCGCTCGATCGCCTGGATCTGGCTCTCCATCTCCTGTATCTGTGCGCTGATCTCTTCCTTCTTGACCCTGAGCCCTTCCGCCTCCTTGGCGTACTGCTCTATCTGCCCGTTGATCGACTGGATCTCGGTCAGGGCGCTCTCCCTCCGCTTGTGCGCCATCTGCGCCTTGGAGAGGTCGAGCTTCTCCTTCACCTCGAGGTACTTGAGGGCCGAGACCCTCTCTCCATCGAGCTGCTCGATCTGCTTCTCTAGCTCGGTGATGATTATTGAGATTCGACCGATATTCTCCTCCGCCTCCTTCCGCTCGTTCTCGGCTTTCGCAATCTCCTCGTCGTACCGACTAATGCCCGAGATGTCGTCGAGAATCCTCCTCCTCTCGAGGTTCGTCATCTCGACTATCTTTGTGACATCACCCTGCTGGACAAAATTGTATCCGTCCGCGCTGATCCTCGCGTTGGAGAGGAGGGTGTCGAACTCGGTGAGTGAGGATTTTCTGTCGTTGACATAGAAATACGAGTTGTAGCCCTCCCCGGTCTCCGACAGCTTGACAAGCCTCGTCAGCTTGACTGTCGAGGCGTCGATAGGAATGAGATGATCCTGGTTGTCGAATACGAGCGAAACTTTCGTGTAGCTCGCGGGCTGCTTGGACTTCCCGCCGTTGAAAATGAGGTCTGTCAGCTTCCCAGCTCTGATAGCCCTGGAACTCTTAGGACCCAGAACGAAGAGGATGGCGTCCGAGATGTTCGACTTCCCGGAACCGTTCGGTCCCGTGACCGATGTGTATCCTTCCAGGAGCGGGATTGTCATCTTCTTGCCGAAGGACTTGAAGTTCTCCAGCTCGATCTGCTTCAGGTACATCGAATACCCCCGATTCGGAGGAGAAGAAGGGCTCTGCTCAAGAGATTTCTAAGCACTTTTGCATCCCATCCGATTGGTCCGACGGTTGTCGGACAGGATATAGTATTGCGGACTGGGTATATAAAAATTACCCATGGATGTCGTCCACCCAGCCCTCTGGAAGTTCGGGCTAGACCATAAGATTGATATTGATGCATCACGGATGGCTCTCGACTTCGAATGCCGTCTGCGAACGAGGATGGTACCTCGAGCCGGGTGAGAAGGGTCTTGGTCGTCTCTCTTGACGATCCGATGAAAGGGGGTGGTATCGGTGGGAAACACACCCATATCAGACTGCTTCGCAAGGGTCTCGCCTCCGCATCTGTGAATACGGACCTTGTCACGGTGAGGGAAACGGCCTCCTTCCGAATGGTCCGGAGATATCCTGGGGCGCTCAGACGCAGACTCCTCAAGACTCCAGATGAGCGATATCTGAGCCTCCTGGGGGACTTCGCGAGGCAGTTGAACAGGAATCTTATGAATACAGATTTTGACTATGATGTGATAAACGCCCAAGATGTGCCTTCCATGAAGGCATTGGGCGAAGTCCAATCTTTCAAGAGGGTGAAGCTACCGACCGTTCTCACTCTTCATGGATACCACACCAAGGAGATGGTAAGCGTCGGGGAGATGACTGAGGGATCACCTCAGGAAGAGGAAATGTTGAGAAACGAGTCAGCGGCCTACCACGAGGCCAGAAGGATCATCTGCGTCGACTCCCGCATACGGGACTACGTTGTCGTAACTCATGGCGTTCCCAGGGAACGGACGACTGTCATTCCGAACGCCATAGACGTGACCACATTTCAGCCGGTTGGGGAACCGGAGGTCGAGGAAATGAGGGTTAGGCTGAGGCTTGGGAAGAACAGGAACGTCCTGCTCTGCCCGAGAAGGTTGGTGCCGAAGAACGGTGTAGACGTCGCGATCAAAGCCATGGAACCGATCTTGAAGGAGTTCAGTAATGCTCTCCTGCTTGTCGCGGGCGATGGTCCCCAGAGATCGAGGCTTGAGGGAATGGTGGGGGATCTCGGACTCTCGGATGCCGTCAAACTGCTTGGGGCAGTCCCGCATGCTGACGTTCTTCAGTACTTCCAGGCGGCGGACCTGGTACTGGTCCCATCGGTGAGATCTCAGGATGTCGAGGAGGCGACATCTCTCTCAATGCTGGAGGGCATGGCCTGCGGCAAGCCGGTAGTTGTGACGGACATCGGTGGTCTGAGAGAGACAGTGAGACATGGATGGAACGGGATGATCGCGAGACAGGGCGATCCTGAGGCTCTCGCAGGGATGTGTCTGAAATTGCTTTCAGATAGGGAACTTGCCACCTCCATCGGAAGAAATGCCGCGGAATACGTCAGAAAGAACCACGCACACGAACCTCACGCCAGAAGAGTTCTTTCCGAATACGAAAAAGCACTGGAAGAGTGAGACGGATGGAGGCACTCATCGTTCTGGTCTGTGCTGTCGCGTTCGCTATTCGGGCCATACCGATGCTTGTGATGAGACACTATGGGAACGACTCATACTACCATCTTGAGGTAGGTAGGGCTTTCCGCTCGGAGGGGAGGATGCCGTCCTACGATCCCGGAATCATTCCAGAAAGGAGGAGAACGTATCCACCTCTGCTACACTTCCTGCTCTATCCCTTTGCCGGCACCCGTATCCGCGTTGCCCTCTCGATTCTCTCCCCAGCTATCGACGCAGCAACAGTCGCCCTTGTGTACTTCCTGTCGGTCTCTATCGGGATTTCCGAGCCTCTTTGGCCGGCGATAATATATGCCGTCACCCCGTTCAATATCATTGACGCGGCCACCCTGAACCCGCGTCCGCTTTCGAATTTCTTCCTGACTTCATCTCTTATGGCAATACTGTTGCTTGTCGAACAAAGCCATTCGTTCTTCGTTTCCACAGGGATCTGGTGTGCCATCGTGGTCTCGGAAGCAATGATACTGCTCTCAAGTAAATTAGCTGCGCAGATCCTCCTTCCGCTGCACTTGTTCTCGACAATCTACGCTGCGATTGTGGACCCGCTCCTCGTGCCGATTGTCGGAGCGGGTTTGATGGCAGCGTTCTTGCTGGCGAATGTGTTGACATTGGGCAGTTACCTTCGGTCGGTCCTTCCAGACCATTTGAGATACGTGAGAAAGCACATGAAGTACGGTCACTACAAGACAGGCAGAAAATCAATCCAGTCTCCCATCGATCTTCTGAAGAGCAATCCTGTCGCGTTCGCAGCGCCGTTTCTTGGCCTGTTTCTCCTCTCGAAGGGGATCGCATTCGAAGGCGCCGCGCTCCTGACAGGTTGGTCGTTCGTGGTTGTGCTGATGGCACAGCTGTGGATCTGGGGGGATGGCTGGAGGTATCTTCAACTCGGATCAAGTGCGGGGGCGGTCATCCTGGCAGGTGGGACGTTCGTGTTGCTCGAGAATACGGTGGCAAACATCGTTCTCGGGGTCGTTGTCGCAGGACTGCTATGCCTCGCAGTAGTTCAGCTGGCAAGATCGGTCAAGCATGATCAGGCTAGGAGAATCGTCGAGGCTGTGGAATTGATCCCTCCTGAATGGAAGGCCAAGATTGCAGGAAGCCGGGTCTTCACGAATGCTCAATTCTACTCTGTGGCTCACGCCACTCGCGCCAGAGTACTGATGGGCAATCCCAGCAGCGAGGGCGTGGAGCTGAACCTGAATCTGGCTAGGTTATCAGACAAACCCCTGAGGGAGATAGGCATGTTTTCCGAGACCAAGCTCGGAGTTTACCTTGACTACTACCTCCTCTTCAAATGGCTGCCTTCACCCCCGTCTGGAGAATACGAACCAGCGTTTGAATCTGAGTTCGTCCAGATCTTCGCTGGGGAGTCGACCCGATCGAGGTCCGACCAACCTCCGGCTGAACTCGCTTGAATAGGAGTCTTTTCGTCACACTCAATACCTGGAGAAACATATGGGCATGCAGTTAGAAAGAATGCTACCTCCCGCAGTTGGGCATCGACCATGGAAATGAGAGCAACAACATGAGAATACTTCACGTCAACAACATAGCAAACGTCGCCTATGACCTGAGCAGAGCGCAAAGGGAGATGAGCCAACAGGCTCTGGTGCTGGCCCACCGCCGCCACTCGATGAGCCAGCCAGATGTTCCGATGTATCTTGATGGATTCGTTGGCATCAACTTCGAGCTCCTCATTCGCTCGAGGCTGTTCCAGGAATCAGACATCGTCCACATCCATGGCGGAATAAGGAGAACGCAGACGGCGTTCAGGAGACTCAGAAATGCATCTCAAGCGAAATGGGTCCTCCACTATCATGGTTCGGAGACGAGAATGGGATATGGGATGTTCCACCGCGATTTGGGAGACAGGGAGCTGGTCTCGACCCCGGACCTACTGAGGTGGCACGAGGGGGCGGAATGGCTCCCGAATCCGATTCCCGAGGTCGCCTCAGCGAGAATGACTCATCGGATGCTTCAAGGCGGCAAGATCGTAGTGGGTCATTTCCCAACCAATCGGGAATTGAAGGGTACTGCCTCCGTAGTCCACGCCCTCAAGTCGCTTCTGGATTCGGGTTCGATCGAACTCAAGATCATGGAGAGGAGGCCCCATCACGATATCATCGACGCAATCCAGATGGTCGATGTTGTGGTCGATCAGCTCAACAGACTCTCCATATTCTCGAAGGTAGCGCTCGAAGCAATGGCGTTCGGCGTCCCTGCCATTAGCTCCTACGACCCCATGCTCTTTCCTGATGATTGCCCGGTGCTGGCGGTCAGGTCTGGAGCAGAGCTTTTCGATGCGTTGAGGAAGATGTGCTCTGAAGGAGTCAACGAGAAGCTGAAGGGTGAGTGTATTGCCTACGTCCGGAAATATCACCACCCGTCAGCCGTCGCCCAGAAGCTAGAAGGGATCTATGGCTTGATCTAGAGAGTCTATCCGATGTCAATATGTGTCCCTTTGTTCCGGGTCGTGGGATTCTGTTGCCTGGCGAGAGGCTTTCAATTGTCCGGGCCGGGCCGATGGGCTAGAGCAGAGTTAAATAGACTCCAGCGCATCCAGGAGATTTGATATCTTGATAGGCCGGAAGTCATTCCTTATCATCCTCTCGCGGTTCGCCTCGGCGGGTCTCGCGTTCGTGGGCCTGTTCTTCATGACCCGCTACTACGAAGCGGATGTCTATGGAAGCCTGGCATGGACTCTGGCGTTCGTCTCGACCTTCAACTCCTTTGCGGATCTCGGCTTCACCTCCGCTCATATCAAGAGGGTGTCGGAAGGGAAGGACATCAACGATTGCCTGAGCACGTTCACCGTCGCCAAGATAGTGCTCACGTCGGTGATGGTCCTCATCATCCTGACTGCCATACTGACATGGTCCTTGGCATCCGGCGAGACCTTCTCCAGGCAGAGCCTTGAGCTTATTCTCCTCTTCGTCCTCTTTACGGTCTTCTACGACCTGGCGACGATCGCGACGGCGACATTCGACGCCCGGGTCGAAACGGCGAAGACACAGATAT
>DYTM01000019.1:2895-11838 GCA_020725985.1 Methanomassiliicoccus sp. | reverse complement strand
TCGCTCTCAAGGAATGGCATGGCCTCGAGGTCTACGCGAAGAAGTGGGAGACGACGAAGGAGTACTATGACAACCTCAACGCCGTCCTTGACCTCCGACCGGACTTCCTTATCGATGACGGCGCGGACCTCATCACCCTGGTGCACACGAAGAGAAGAGCCCTCCTCGGAAAGGTGAAGGGCGGGAACGAGGAGACGACGACCGGCGTGGTGCGCCTCAAGGCGATGGCGGCCCACGGGAAGCTCAACTTCCCCGTCATATCGGTCAACGACGCCCACATGAAGTACCTCTTCGACAACAGGTACGGGACCGGCCAGTCGACCTTCGACGGCTGGATGACCGCGACGAACCTCCTCGTCGCGGGGAAGAAGCTCGTCGTCGCGGGCTACGGCTGGTGCGGGAGGGGGATCGCCATGCGGGCCAAGGGGCTCGGGGCCCAGGTCATTGTCACGGAGGTTGATCCAGTCAGGGCGATCGAGGCGGTCATGGACGGCTTCGAGGTGATGCCGATGGTCAAGGCCGCGAGGGAGGCGGACATGATCATCTCCGCGACCGGCTGCAAGGACGTGATAAGGAAGGAGCATCTCGACGTCCTGAAGGACGGATGCGTGCTCGGAAACTCCGGACACTTCGACAACGAGATCTCGAAGCAGGCTTTGGAGGAATACGCTGGCAAGCCAGTCAAGGCGAGGGAGTTCGTCGACCGGTACACCCTTCCGGACGGAAGGAAGGTCTTCCTGCTGTGCGAAGGGAGGCTGATGAACCTCGGCGCCGGGCAAGGCCACCCCGTCGAGATAATGGACATGAGCTTCTCGATCCAGGCTCTGAGCCTCGAGCACCTTGTCCTCCACCACGACGAGATGGATCCGGTCGTTCACGACGTCCCGAAGGCGATCGACGACGAGGTGGCCCGTCTCAAGCTGAGGGCCATCGGGGTCAGGATCGACACGCTCACCGAGGAGCAGAGAAAGTACTTTTCGGGATGGGAAGAGGGGACCTGATGCCCCGTCCGTACCTCTGCGTCTACGGTCACACCGCTCTCGATTACATCCTCTGCCTGGAACGGTTCCCGAGGCCGAACACTTCGATCGACGTGTCGGAGAAGCGAAGGTTCTTCGGAGGAACGGGTGCGAACATGGCTGCGGTGGCGGCCTCTCTCGGAGTACCGACGGCCCTGTGCTCCTTCGTCGGGGAGGACTTCCCGGAGGATTTCCGACGGTTCCTCCTCGGCTGCGGCGTGGACCTGAGGGACCTAGTCGAGGTCCCTGGGTTCGAGACTCCCACAGTCTGGATAGTCTCCAACGCGTCGAACGATCAAATAGCGTATGTCTATCAAGGTCCGATGGCCCGCATGGAGGACTTCGAGCCGAGGCTCAGGTCGGCCAAGGAGGCCGAGGTCGTCCACATCTGCACTGGTAGGCCGGGCTACTACCTCCGGGTGATGGAGGAATGCCGCGGGATGGGGAAGTACCTCTCCTTCGATCCCGCTCAGGAGCTCCATAACGTTTGGAGCGCCGAGACCTTCGGCAGGGCCCTGCGGATGTGCGACGCGTTCTTCGCGAACGAGAGCGAACTCCGGACCGCCATGAGGTATCTCGGCGCTTCGAGACCAGAGATGCTGCTGGACATGGTCAAGGTCTTCGTGAACACGAGGGGACCGAGGGGCAGCGTCGTCTATCAGCGGGGAGAGAGAAGCAGGGTGCCCGCGATCGTTCCGCAGAAGGTAGTGGACACGACCGGCGCCGGAGACGCGTTTCGGGCCGGCTTCTACGCGGGGCGGTATCGGGGCTACTCACTCAGGGAATGTGCGGTCATCGGAAGCGCAGCTGCCTCCTTCGCGGTGGAGGCGATGGGATCCGTGACCAGGATCCCCTCCTGGGAGGAAGTGATGGAGAGAGGGAAGGGGCCGCTGCGAGAGATTTCCAGATAGGCGAGCCAGCCATCCCCCCGTACTAAAAATAATCATGTGTAGATATAATTGGAAAGCGAAAGGTTTAAGACTGGATAAACTGTAATGGGGGTTTAGGTGAATGTATGGCTGTGGGGTTTGTCCTGATTAGCACCGCGCCCGCAAAGGAGCACGAGGTGTACAACGAGCTCCTCAAGGTGAAGGAGGTGGTTGAGCTGCATCCGCTGTTCGGAGAATACGACCTGATAGCGAAGATCGAGGCAGAGGACTTCAACCTCTTGGGGCAGGTCGTCGTGGACAAGATCCGATCGATCCCCGGAGTCATCGACACCAAGACACTGACAGGCATCAAGTTCTGAAGGAGATATGACACAAAGGTGAGAAGATGGACTGGGAAGGTTTCCTGACGGTACTCTTGCTGACATTCGGCTTGTTCATGATCCTGGCCGGGGCGTTCACGGCCTATTTCGGAAGCGGGAAGAGCAGAACGATAGGCGTGGTATTGCTGGTCATCGGCCTCCTTGTGGGGATCATCTGGGTATACCTCGCCGGATTCACGGACGCGGTCAACGTCTGGGTCGGGGACGTTGTCTGGACGGCGTTCGTGAACATACTCGCCGCGGTCATCGGTGCTCTGATCGCCATCGGGGCCTTCCTCCTGGCGATCATGAAGTCCTAGTGCCCGAAACCCTTTCCATATCGTTTGCTCCTTTCTCATTTCTTCATCTACGAAATACTTTTATTCTGATAATCTCGTCAGAGGCGTAATGCCCGAAGTCCTGGTCGTGCTGGGAAGCAAGAGCGACCTCCCGATCGGCGAGAAAGCCGTCGGGGTGCTGCGAGAGTTCGGCGTGAGCACTGAGATCGTCGTCGCGTCAGCCCACCGAACGCCCGAGAGGGTGAAGGGAATCATAGAGGGAAGCGATGCGAAGGTGTTCATCGCGGTCGCCGGGCTGGCGGCGGCGCTACCAGGTACGATCGCTGCCCTGACGACGAGACCTGTCATAGGCGTGCCGGTGAGCGGGAAGGTCAACATCGACTCGATCCTTTCGATCGTCCAGATGCCCCCGGGTATCCCGGTGGCGGCTGTCGGGCTCGACCGGGGTGATAACGCCGCGCTCCTGGCGCTCGAGATGCTCTCTCTATCGAACCCGAGCATCCAGAAGCGGCTTGTCAAATACCGGAGGGACATGGCGGCCCAGGTGGAGAGGGATTCCGAGGAGGTCCGCCGCTGATGTTCGATCCGAAGAAGTTCGTCGAGGAGATGATCGCGGAGCTGAAAGGCTCGATCGACGGAAGGGCGATAATCGCCTGCTCCGGCGGGGTCGACAGCACGGCCGCCGCTATCATCGCAGACAGGGCGATTGGGGAGAGGCTCCTCACGGTCTACGTCGACACAGGCTTCATGAGGAAGGGGGAGAACGAGTGGGTCGACCGGATGCTCAGGGGGCTCGGGATCAACTTCCGCCTCATCGACGCCTCGGACGAGTTCTTCCGGGCACTGAGGGGCGTGGTGGACCCCGAGAAGAAGAGGAAGATCATCGGCGAGAAGTTCATCCGCGTGTTCGAGAGGGCCGCCAAGGAGTTCGGTGCCGAGTACCTCGTCCAGGGCACGATCGCCCCAGACTGGATCGAGAGCGGGGACAACCTCAGGGACACGATCAAGAGCCATCACAACGTCGGGGGGCTCCCGAGCGACATGAAGCTCAAGCTCGTCGAGCCGCTGCGGGACCTCTACAAGGACGAGGTGAGGAAGGTGGCGAGATACCTGGGGATCGAGGTGTCCGAGCGGCAACCCTTCCCCGGTCCCGCCCTCGCGATCAGGGTCATGGGAGAAGCGACGCCGGAAGCCGTGGAGATCGTCAGGAACGCCTGCGCGATCGTGGAGGAGGAGATCGAGAGGGCGGCGGCGGAAGGCAGGATCGAGCGTCCGTGGCAGTACTTCGCCGTTCTTCTCCCCGTCCATTCGGTCGGGGTACACGGGGATCGGAGGGCGTACGGGAGGACAATCGCGATTCGCGCTGTCGACTCGGTCGATGCCATGAGCGCCGCTTATTCGAAGATCCCCCATGATGTCCTGGAGAGGATCTCCGTTCGGATAACGAACGAGATGAAGGACAAGGTGAACAGGGTCGTCTACGACATCACTCACAAGCCTCCAGCGACGATCGAGTGGGAGTAACCTATCCGTCCGCGTGCTTCTCGATGATAGCGTCAAGCTCGCTCCAGTCCGAGATCTTCTCGTCCGGAACGATTGAGTCGTCGTGCTGATAGAACTTCGATTTCTTCAGGACCGCGAGGATGCCGACTCCGAGCGCTCCCCTGATGTCCGCCTGAAGCGAGTTGCCGACGTACATCGCCTCCTTCGGCCCCGCATCCAAGTTCGAAAGCGCGAGCTTGAACACCCGGGGGTTAGGCTTCCTGAGGCCCACGTCCGTCGAGAAGACGAGATCATCGAAGTAATCATCCAGCCCGAAATGCCGCATGTCCGCCATCGGGAATTCCGAGGGAAGGCCCCAGGCCACGTCCGATATGAGTCCGATGGCCAATCCTCGCTCCTTCACTCTCCCGAGCATCTCGACCGATCCCGGAATGAGCTCCCTCGTCTCGAGGAGCGTCCCGTAGAACGCCCGAAGCGATCGGTTCATGACATCGTCGCCTCCGTTCCACCCATACCGAGCGAAGCATCTGCCGAGAATCGATGAAAGGGGAACCTCGACCATCTCCGCAAGCTTCCTCGCCCTCGCCTCGGCGAGGAGTCCCGAGAGGTACGTGAAGAAGTCCTCATCGCCCTCGACGGCCGCGCCGGACCGCGAAAGGATGTCGTAGGTCTGCCTGATCGCCTTGGCCTCCGGACCCCTCCACTCGTGATAGTAATCGATCAAGGTGTGGCCGAGGTCGAAGACGATCGCCTTCACGACCTCACGGATGGAGGCCGACGATTTAATGCTTACTCACCTCCCCCGGGAAAGGAGGTCGAGGCTTGCCTCGACCGGTCGGCCCCTCGTCCCGGCTGGATCGCTCGCCAGCGACTGTTTAAATAAACTCCCTCCGTTTACAGACACGATGAGGGTGTACGTCATCGACAACGGAGGGCAGTGGACCCACAGGGAATGGAGGGTTCTCAAGTACCTCGGGGTGGAGACGAAGATGGTCCCGAACACCACCCCCTTCGATGAGCTCGGGGAGGTGGACGCGCTCGTTCTCTCCGGAGGCGCCCCCCGGGTGGCGCTCGACGTCGAGCGGATGGGAAGGAACGGGGAGTACCTCGACCGGGCGGACTTCCCGGTGCTCGGGATATGCGCTGGAATGCAGTTCATGTGCGGCAAGTTCGGAGGAAGGACCGATCCGGCTAGGGTTCCCGAGTTCGGGAAGACGACCCTCCATGTCGATGACGAGGACGATCTGTTCGTAGGGTTGCCGAGGCAGTTCACAGTATGGGAGTCGCACAACGACGAGGTCTCCCTCGTCCCTCCGTCATTTGATGTGCTCGCCCACTCCGACAACTGCCCAGTGGAGGCGGTCAAGATGAGGTCGAGGCCGATCTACGGTCTTCAGTTCCATCCAGAGGTGGAGCATACCGAGCACGGATACGACATCTTCAGGAACTTCCTCAGGATCGTCGGGGAGTGGAGGAAGTGAGCCCCGAGGACCTCGAGGCGCTTGAGGAGGCGATCTCCCGCCAGAGCAAGGAGGAGACCTTCGAGAAGGCGCTGGGCCGGGCCCTCAGGCGAAGGGAACGATCGTTCGAAGACTACGTGAAGCTCATCGGAGAGGTGAGGGAGCTCGCTCGCAAGCGAAAGATCGCCCTCCGCGACGCGGCCAAGGAGATCGTCAAGGGATCAGAGTGAAAGGGCGAGCACGAGCGCGACGAGGACGATCGCCAGAGCGATGGCAACGATCGCCATTTTCCAGTCTGACCCGAAAATCAGGGGCAGCGGTCCGATGAGTATGACGCCCCCTCCTTTCACGCTCGTCTTCCCCCCTTCCCCAGTCCTCCACTCGGTTTCTTGGACCTGTTTGCCTTCGTTCCGGTGAAGTGACGGTGCAAAGAAGAAGGAGATGAATAGCAGGAGGAAGCCGAGGAAGATGAGGGTCATCGACAGAAGACCGAGCACTCCTTCTGCGATGAGGACCGGGAAGATGATGACGAGGACGAGATCGATCTCACCACTGACGACACCGGCCACGGCGAGCGCCACCCCGACCAGTATCGTCCCGACCGCCCCAAACCTCAGCAGCCTCGAGAAGCTCATCGCTCGTCGTCTATCCTCCTCGCGCCTATCAATCTTTGCCAATGATGAACCCGAGGGCGGCCTCAGAAGAAGCAAAAGAGGAAAGGGGGCCTTCGATCCAGGTCGCCCTCCCCGTCGAATATCAGGCTCGCTTCTTCGCGTGCAGGTTCCACGCCGCCACGAACGAGAGACCCTTCTTCGTCAGCTCCTCGGCGGTCACGTTGACCGACTCGTGCTTGTCGAGGTAGTTCTGCTCGAGAAGCGGCATGTCGCCCGACTCGATGATCTCCCTCTTGTCTCTGAAGTAATCCAGTATGTCCGAGGGATGCTTACACTTCTCCTCCACCTTGATCTCCCCGCCCTCGTGCTTCGCCGCCACGTTCGGAACATGATCCGCGATGGCAAGCAGATCGCCTCGGGCGTTGTATGGCTGACGGACGATGCTCTTCCAGGTCTCGGTAATGTGGTGCTCGATCCTCACCTTGTCAACCAGGTCGAGCCTCTTCCTTATCTTCGCCGTCGTCTCGAGGGTCTCAAGGTTGACCGAGTTGCTCAGGTTGAATCCCACCAGGGGAGTGGAGCCGTCCCTTCTTGAGAAGAGCTTGGCGGTCATGAGGGTCCACAGGACCGAGTAGGGGTTGTCGTTCCCCATGAACACCGAGATCTTGAACTCCATGTCGATCCCGAGCTTGTAGATCATGTATCCCAGGAGAACAGTCCCGGGGTTGATGTTCAGTACCTGCTTGACACCGTAGTTGGTGTAGAAGTAGAGGAACTCGTCAATGTACTGCAACGCGTGATCGTTCGGCTGCCCGACGCCGCCGAAGTACCCGGTGATCGTCGCCGGACCTCCGAGGTGAACGTTCGAGCCGTCGGTCCCCTTCGTGTCGAGCGTCTCGACATGCGAAGCCCCGACGATCTGCATGGCGGCGGCAATCGCCAGGATGTCCCCCTGGTCTGCCTCCTGCTCCTTCATCTTCCGAACGCGGATGTACCTGGACGGCATGATCTCCTTGTTCTCGATCGCCTGCTTGGCCTCGGTGATGAGCCAGGGGAAGTACTGAAGGGCGCTGATCTCGAGGATGACCGCGGTCTTCTCGTTGAACTTCATCCTGTCCGCCTTCTTCCCGAGTACCTTCTGCCTGAACTCGGGAATTGACACGAACGAGCCCTTATCCCTCTCTGCTGCAAGCCATTCAAGGTCCTTCAAGTAGGGGGACTTCATCTTCCGAAGCCTGTTCAAGAGGTTCGGGAGCTTCCTTGCCTCCTGCGCCTTCGCGTTTATCTTCTCAGGCGTCCCATACTTCTTCACAACGCGGAGCAGATCGTTGACGACAGGGTTCTTCGGGTCCAGGAGGAAATCATTGACCTCCTTGAGCGCGGATCCGGGAATCCTCAGACGTTCCCTAAGGTCGACTGTCATACCCACATCCTCCAATGAAGGAATGGCTCGACGATCTCACCATTCCTTCGTGCACCTTACCAGAGTCGAGATTATTAAGCGTTTTCTCCGCCCTTGGGACTCTTGACTCGCTCCCTACGAAAAGCGTTCCTGGCGGTCCCCAACGCCTCGCTTCTCGAAGAAGTGCCAGCGCAAAAAGGTTTTATCCGGCGAGGCGATTATGTGTCCGGTGCCCCCGTGACCTCCCTTAACGCCGTTATCACCGAGATACTGAGGTCGAGAGATTTCGAGGTGTCGGAGAGGGACGGCCTCCTTTTCGGAAAGAAGGGTGGGAACGAGGTCGTCTTCTTCCTCGTGTCCGAGGGAGGCAAGGACAGCGTTGACCTTCCCGATCGTTTCAAGGATTTCAGGGGGAGGAAGGTGGTCGCGAGCCTCAAGCACCTCCCCGACTCGTTGGTGGAGGAGATCGATCCGACAGTCATCTACTGGGACCGCGAAGCGATCGCCCTGGAGATCGGCCGGACGAGGATTGAGGGAATCGTGGGAGAGCATGATCACGGCCTCGTCGACGAGCTCATCGCGGACGACTACCCGAAGATGGTTTCTCCGGAGGAGCTGGACAGGGTGCAGAGCGCAGAGGTGGGGGAAAGGATCGTCCGGCCGATAGTCGATATCAAGGACGTGAAGGAGATATCCCGGCAGACCGTCGGCGGATTCAGGTTCAGGCTCGAGCTCGTCCCCTACTTCGTATACAAATACGCCTGCGATCTGTATGTCGACGGCAAGAGGATAGGAAAGGAGGAGGGGCAGCTGTCGGTCAACGCCCTGACCAAGAAGGTCGAGACCTGGGACGAGAAGGTGGAGATAGTCTACACGCTTGAGCAGAACCACAAGCGCCTGGAGCCGGCTCTGGATGCGGAGGAGGCGAGAAGCCTTGCCGAGCAGGAGGTCGTCCGGCATCACACCTCCGAGAGGGAGGTGATCAGGGACAGCGGGCAGGCCACCGTAATGGAAAGGAAGATCGTGTCCCCGAAGGAGGACGAGATCGTTCTCGAGGACATGGGCATCTTCTACGCGCCCATCTGGTGCGTCGAGGGCATACACGGCGTGATGATAGTCAACGCCGGCACCGGGAAGATCATCAGCGAGGACTACTACAAGATCTGACCGAGCTCGATACTCGGCGCCGGGGCTACCGGCTCGAGTTGATGCTTTCCAGTCGTCCGAGGATGTTGTCCCAATGTGATCCTTTCCAGTACACCTTCCCGCAGCTCCTGCACCGATAGAACTCGTCGTTGCTGGCAAGCGCCCCCGGCGGGACCTCCTCTCCCACCTCCTCCGGTTCGATCGCCTCCAGCTCGCCGTTGCACAGGGTGCATCGTGTCAGCTCCTCCTTG
>DYTM01000019.1:0-2885 GCA_020725985.1 Methanomassiliicoccus sp. | reverse complement strand
TGAAATCGAGATCGAATGCGTCCAAGACCTGCCTGAGTTGCTCGGAGAGATCGTCGCTCTCTATGTACAGACCTCCCTCCCGCATCCTCCCCGCAAGCTCCCTATCCCTCGTCAGCAGCGTCCTCCTTTCCTTCGAGGCGTGGGCGATGATGTTCGCGTCGTCCACATCCCTCTGGTAGGTCGCATCGTAGCCCATGATGCGAAGCCATCGAGCCAGTGAGCCCAGCATCTCGTCGACGGCGAATCTAGGTCTTTGTATTGTCATCCAACACCTCGTAGCTGAGGAGGGCGCCGTCTCCCAGCCTCGTCACCTCGGTCAGCCTCAGTCGTCGGGGCTGGTCGTCAGGGAATCCCTCCCCGTCCACTGGGGTCGGAGAGTCCCTTCCGCCGAGGATCAGGCTGCCGAGGAAAATGCAGTATCTGTCCACGAATCCGCCTTCGAAGAAGGACGAGATGACCTCTCCCCCGCCCTCGACCAGCAGCCTCTTCACCCCCCTCTCGCTCAATGCCGGAAGAAGGGCGGCGAGGTCCACCCGCCCCCTCCCGCACCTGATCGTCTCCGCCCCCGCCCAGGTTCTCGAGCAGGCATCGGCGGTCGCGATGAGCGTTCTCGCCCTCGAGTCGAGGGCCTTCGCCTCGTCCGGGGTCCTCCCGTTCGAGTCAAGAATGATCCTGAGGGGATTCCTTTCGGGAGGGTGGCCCCCGACTGTCAGATGAGGGTCGTCCGCCAGGATCGTCTCGACCCCGACCAGGATCGCGTCGCAGGAGGCCCGGAGAACCTTCACCCTGTCGAGATCCTCCTGGGAGGATATCCTCACCTGCCTCCTGCATCTTCCAGCGATCTTCCCGTCCGCCGTCATCGCGCAGTTGACTATGACGAAAGGTCTCATCCGACTCAAGCATACAGAGGAAAAATGATAAGGCTTCCGGAAGTCGGTCGAAGGAGAACTCCCAACGGTTAAGTAAGGCATGAACGAATACGAAAACCGATGAATGGAGTGGAGATTGTAAAGATCAAGGAGAAGGACATCCAGGGAGCGTATGTCATCGACGGGTTCCCGAGCGTCGGGCTGGTGGGATCGATCGTGGCGAACTACCTGGTGGCATTCCTGAAGCTCGAGCAGATCGCGGTCGTGGAGTCGATGTCCTTTCCTGCGGTCTCCCTCGTCCGGGGAGGAGTTCCTCATAGTCCGGTCAGGGTGTACGCTGGGGAGAGGGGCGAGGACAAGATCGTCGTCTTCGTCTCCGAGTTCCAACCTCCGGCGAACCTGATCAAGCCTCTTGCGGCCGCGATCATGGACTGGGTTCGCGACCATCAGTGCAAGATGATCATCTCCCCCGAGGGGGCGATCGTCCAGGCAGAGCCAGGTCAGGCGGACCAGATGGGAGGGGGTCCCGGGAGCACCGTCGGTAGTAAGGTGTGGGGGATCGGGTCGACGAAGCGGGCGATGGAGCTGCTCAAGGAGAACGACATTCCCGTGTTCGAGAACGGCGTGATCGTGGGGTTGGCGAGCGTTCTGCTCAACGAAGGGGTCAACCGGGACATCGACGTGATCATCCTTCTCTCGGAGGCCCACGCCGAGTATCCAGACGCGAGGGCGGCGGCGACCGTCACAAGCGCGATCGACAAGATCCTGCTGCATACCGATCTGGACACGAAGCCGCTCATCGACGAGGCAGCGGTGATCGAGGAAGGTCTCAAGGACGTATACAAGAGAGCGGGGAAGAAGGACGAGCTTGCCAAGATTCGGTCAATCATGTACGGCTAGGCCGAATGTCAATCTCGTGCCCGCCCGGAACGTCCTTCACATCGAATACGGCGTCGAGGAATCTGCCGAGCAGCCAAATCTGAGTCTCGAGGTGCTTGGTCATCTTCCTCACGACGAACGAGCACGGACCAGAGGCGAGGGCGGCGTAAGGGAGGAGCTGGTCCGCAGAGTGAATGTCAAGGGTTCCCGGGCCGGAGATCTCCTCCCTCAGGGCCGCTGCCGCCGCCTCCCCCACCTTCTCAGCGGGCAGGCCCCTTTCGCCGAGCGCGTCCGCTCCGAGGACCGTGTTCCCGTAGTTCCCGAAAAGACAGATCCCCGCCCCGGTGGACACGCCCCTCGAAACCTCGCATTTGATTCCGACGCTGCCGTATTCGATGAGCGATTTCTTCGCTGAATGCGAGATTCTTTTGCAGACGTGATCCGGGAGGTTCTGCGAGTAGCATATCCCTCCAACCTCCAAAGCCCGTCCGCGCTCTCTCAGATCGAGAGGCCGCAGCCCCGAGGTCGGGGACATCGCCAACTCCACCCTTCCTCCGCCCTCCGGGTAGAAGCCCCTTGCCATGATACTCATCTCTACCTCCATTCCCATCCTGCGGAGGAGGGGAAGGAGGACGAGTTCGTAGTAGTCGATCGGCGGGGACCACTTCACATTCGTCCCCCCGATGACATCGATTGTCGTGGGGGAGTCGGCTCTGAGGGCCGAGAGCATGCAGGCCTGGAGGACGAGCGTGACGCTTCCCGCTGTTCCGACATCGAGCCGGTGCCTCCCGCCACGAACCCCGCCAGGTTTGAAGACAATCTCGGTGGAGCCGACGCCGGCGCCCTCCACCTTCGCATCGCTCAACGACGCCACCCCTGCGATCGCCGCCAGATGCTGGGCTGCGAGCCCGGGCTTAGGGCGGTTGGCCCTGATGTTGAAGACCCTCGCTTCTATCCCGGTGAGGGAGGAGAGGGCGATAGTGCATCTGAGGAGCTGCCCACCCCCTTCCCCGGTGGAGCCGTCAATCTCTATCACTGTCCTCTCTCCTTCATCCGTTCCGCGGGGGTCATGTCCCCCTCGGATGATTCCTGCCGCTCCTGTTGTTCTCGTTTCTCCTCGCCACGACCTTCCACAGC
>DYTM01000229.1 GCA_020725985.1 Methanomassiliicoccus sp. | reverse complement strand
ATCTCTCCATATTCAGCTTGGTGATCTTCCGCACACGCGGAAACGGAACTCCATAGCGGTTCCTCGATTCGGGAATGATTCGGAGAAAGAAACACTTGATTTTTCTGCCGGAAATTAATATCATTGCTACTTATGCCCAGCCCGTTGCGAATGGTCGTGAGCTTAGATGAAGAGAAGAAGATTACACCTCCCGATGTAACGGGGCGAGCCCGCAGGGCCTTTGACATCGAGCGGGTCACCAAGAAATTCTACGACCGCTTCAAGACCGAGCACGCCGCGTTCCTCAAGTTCCTGGAGGGCGTCCCCGACGAGGGGCTGGCGTGCTGGTACGTCTCGGTGATGCTCAACCGCCTGATGTTTATCTACTTCATCCAGAAGAAGGGCTTCCTGAATAACGACCAGGACTACCTCAAGAAGAAGCTCGACCAGTGCAGGAAGGAGCTCGGCAAGGACCGCTATTATCGGGACTTCCTCTGTCCGCTCTTCTTTGAGGGCTTCGCCAAGCAGAAAAGCGAGCGCACGGAGAAGGCCCGGAAGTTCCTCGGCGAGGTGCCGTATCTGAACGGCGGCATCTTCATGCCCCACCAGATCGAGCAGCTTCACGGCAGGACCATCGTCATCCCCGATAGGGCGTTCGAGAAGCTCTTCAAGTTCTTCGACGCATACCACTGGCACCTCGACGAGCGCCCGCTCAAGGCCGACAACGAGATCAACCCCGACGTCCTCGGCTACATCTTTGAGAAATATATCAACCAGAAGCAGATGGGCGCGTACTACACCAAGGAGGACATCACCGGATACATCAGCCAGAACACGGTCATCCCGTTCCTCTTCGACGCGGTGCGGGAGAAGTGCAAGGTCGCCTTCGACGGCGAGCGTCCCGTCTGGCGGCTCCTCGCCGAAGACCCCGACCGCTACATCTACCCCGCCGTCAAGCATGGTGTTGACAAGCCGCTGCCGCCCGAAATCGAAAAGGGCATTGACACGTCAAAGCCGAATCTTCTTGAGCGCCGCAAGGGCTGGAACAAGCCCGCACTGGCTGAATACGCCCTGCCCACCGAAATCTGGCGCGAGGTCGTCGCCCGGCGGAAGCGCTGCGAGGAGGTCCGGGCGAAGCTCGCGGCTGGCGAGGTCCGCTCCATCAACGACCTTATCACCTGCAATCTCGACATCCGCCGGTTCGCGCAAGACGTGATCGAGAACGCCGAGGGGCCGGAACTGCTTGTAGCTTTCTGGAACGCCATCAACCGCGTCACGGTGCTCGACCCGACCTGCGGCTCGGGAGCCTTCCTCTTCGCCGCCTTGAACATCCTCGATCCGCTCTACGATGCCTGCCTTGAGCGGATGCGGTTTTTCCTTGAGGAATGGGGCGAGGGCGCGAAGAAGAACCATCCGAACTACCTCAGGCTTTTCACCGATACCCTGAATCGCGTGGAGGAGCACCCGAACTACCGCTACTTCGTCCTGAAGTCCGTCATCGTGAACAACCTCTTTGGCGTGGACATAATGGAGGAGGCGGTCGAAATCTGTAAATTGCGCCTCTTCCTCAAACTCGTGGCGCAGGTCGAGCGCGTCGAAGATATCGAACCTCTGCCGGACATCGACTTCAATATCCGCGCCGGGAACACGCTCGTCGGCTTCGCCTCGCTGGACGAGGTGAAGAAGACGCAGGAAGGCACGCTCGGCTTCGGCAAGGGCGAGGTGGCCCGCATCGAGGAGGAGGCGAAGATCGCCGACCGGGCCTTCCGCAAGTTCCGGGAGATGCAGACCGAGCAGGGGATGAAACCATCGGACTGCGCTGAGGCCAAGGAGAACCTCCGTTCGCGGCTCAGAAAGCTGACCGACGAGTTAGACCGGTTCCTCGCCGGAGAGTACGGCGTGGATACCAGGAAGAAGGAGCCGCTTGAGAAGTGGCGCAAGTCCCACCAGCCCTTCCACTGGGTCGCCGAGTTCTACGGCATCCTCAAGGCAGGCGGGTTCGATGTCATCATTGGGA
>DYTM01000228.1 GCA_020725985.1 Methanomassiliicoccus sp. | reverse complement strand
AATAGGTCTCCTGAGTTCGGTCGATATAGCCATGGCCCTGACAGTGTTGATCGCCACGACAGCGTCCCCTCCCGCTGCCTCCACCGCCCTCCCCACCTCCACCAATCGTTCAGTATTCGGGGTGAGCTTGGCGAAGACTGGAACGCCCACGCTCCTCTTCACCGCCCCCACGATCCTCCCAACCGCCTCGGGATCCACCCCCACCTCCATTCCGTATCCCTTCGCATGAGGACAGCTGAGGTTGAGTTCGACTGCCGAGGCGCCGTATTCCTCCATTCTGCGTGCGAGACTCGAGAAATCGACCTCGTTCGAGGCGAAGACGCTTCCCACAATCGGCACTCCTCCCTGCACTGCTTCGATCATCTCGACTCGGAATTCGTCGATACCGGGATTCGGAAGCCCCATCGCATTCAGATAGCCGTAGGGCAGATCGACAAGCGTTGGATTGCAGTAGCCCTCCTTCGGCAGGAGACCGATCGACTTCGTGACGACGGCCCCCGCCCCGGCCCTGGCGACCTCGAGGATTGAGCCTCCAGTCTCCCCCAGAACCCCCGAAGCGAGCATCGTGGGATTCTCCAGAACGAGCCCTCCCACGCTCACCCTGAGGGATGTCATGCCATCGGCGTAATATCCTTCGACGATATTAAAGCCCTTAACCCGCATGGGCTCGGCTCCCGCGCCGATCCCCCTCTGGACCTACGTTGATGCACAAATCCAGGATCGGTCTTCCCGAAGAAAGCAGGAATATATACGGCATGTCTGATTAGCAGAGGGAGTCGAATGGACACGGAAAGAGCCCGCCGCGATTTTCCGGTATTCACAGGTGCTGCCGACGATCCCATCTACCTGGACAATGCCTGCCAGACATTCCGACCGAGGCAGGTGATCGAGGCGAGCGATGAGTACTATCTCAATTACCCGGCTTGCGCCGGCCGAAGTGTCCACCGGTTGGCCACCGAGGTCTCGATCAAAGTTGATGAGACGCGGGAGAAGATCTCGAAATTCATCGGCTCTCGTTCCCCGAATCGCGTCATATTCACCAAGAATTGCACCGAGGCCCTCAATCTCGTGGCCAAGGGCCTTTCCCTCGGCAGGGGGGATGCGGTCCTGACGACGGACATGGAGCACAACAGCAATCATGTCCCCTGGATCCAGCTTGCGAGGACCAAGGGCATCATACCCAAGATTGTCGAGACTCCGAGTGATGGCATCTTCGACCTCGAGTCCTACAAGCGGATGATGTCCCGAGAGGTCAAGATCGTCAGTTTCGCCCACACGAACAACGCCACAGGCACCTCGGTGCCGGCAAAGGAAGTGATCGAAATCGCCCACGATAGAGGCGCGCTGGTCATGCTCGACGGCGCGCAATACGCTCCGCACTCGAAAGTGGATCTTGATAGGCTCGATGTCGACTTCTATGCGTTCTCAGTGCACAAAATGCTCGGACCATCGGGAGTGGGAGTGCTGTATGCGAAGGAGGAACTCGCGGCCGATCTGGAGCCTCTGATCGTCGGGGGAGGGGCAATCAGCACCGCCACCTACGACAAGGTGGAGTATCTTCCGGTGCCGGAGAGGTTCGAGGGAGGACTGATGAACTACTCCGGGATTGTCGGGTCTGGCGCCGCCGTCGACTACCTCGAGTCCCTCGGAATGGAGAATGTGGCCGAGCACGACGCCGCCCTCAACTCCCTCGTCACAGAGGGCCTCAAGGACCTCGATGAGGTCAGCGTCCTTGCGCCTGTCGATCCTCAATTGAGGGGGAGCATCTTCTCCTTCAACATAAGGGGAATGAGCTCTCACGACGTTGCGATGATCCTTGATCAGATGGGCGGGATCATGATACGCTCTGGAATGCACTGCACTCATCCCTTCTTCCTCACGAGGAGAATCGATGGATGCGCCCGGGCTTCTTTCTACGTCTACAACACTCTGGAGGAGTGCAACAGATTCATCGAGGCGGTGAAGAAGATCATTCACGATTTCTCAACGTAAACCCCGATGCTCACTCCGTTGTCCGTGTC
>DYTM01000018.1:10507-12081 GCA_020725985.1 Methanomassiliicoccus sp. | reverse complement strand
TAGCCCGTTCTGAGTTGTCACGTAGGCGCGATACGCCGACTTCTTCAGGAGGCCTTCAGCATTCCCGTTGAAGAACCTGTCGGAATCGAGGACGCACAGGTACCTGTTCAGAGGAAGACCCATATCCACGTATCCGAACTTCTGCAGCAGGGCATCCCTCATGTCCTCCACCGAAAAGACATAATCGAAATCGAGCAGGTAGTTGGCCTTCAGCTTCTGCTTCTCCCCGATCGCCTCGAGGATCTGAGCTGCCCCCGCCCGCTCCTGGTCCCAGCAAACATCGACCCCCTGGGTGCAGAGGTAGGTGGCCCGGCCGACTTTGATCCGCAGCGGGATGCAGGCAGAGTGGCAGATCAGGCCGTTGTCATCCTCGACCAGACCGATCATTCTGTGTCCGATGGGATTGTCCGCGTACTTCCACCTCCAATGATCGATCTTCGAGAATGGTGTGTCGAACGCAGGCCATCCGAGGACCCGATCGAGAAGCTGCACTATCTCCTCCTCATCCCCATCTCGATATCCCCTTGCGCGCACGGAAGCTTTCATCTGGGCTCGAAGGGCGTATCCCATTCCCCACCATTAGGGTTTCGCTACTTCCACGCTGGCAGACAGTTTCAGAAAGACGCTTCAGTCGAGGAAACTGCCCTCTCCCTCGTCGCCCTGCCATACTATAGAGAGTATACCGGCAACGAAGCCGAGGACCGCGCCGAGAATGAATCCCCCGCCCGTCGCGATGCTCGTGATCGAGAAGACGATGAGGACCAAGCCGGCCCACACATGGCTGTCCGCCTTTCTATACATCATCCACGCCCCGCCGAGAACCGCCATTCCCGAGACGAGACCCAAGATCGCGAGGTCCCGCGTCTGAAGGAGTGAGACGCTACCCAGGACCACCACAAGCGCCGTCTGAATAATGATCAAGGCGCCAGCTATGATCGACAGTATGAAGGCCGTGACAGGTAGACTGCGCCTATCCATCGCTATTCCGTCCTGGACGTCACCCTCCTGAAGGCATCCGCACCGCCCGTATAAATCCTTCCTCACCCTCTGGGCCTTTACCCCATGCCGAAGGACCTTCTCGAAGAACTCCTCCATCGGGCTTCCCAGCCTAGTCCCCCTATCTCCGTGCAGAGACCTGGTCGACGAATTGGCACTTGTACCAAAGGTGATCGAGGAGATGAGGTGTGAGATCAGGGACTCGCCAGTTGGCCCAGATGCGACGAGTCCATAGGAATTCCGATTCAATCGAAACGGATTTCACGCAGTATTATCATTAGGCATGAGATTCGGATGAGCGACGACAACCCCCAGGTAGGATCGAAGGCCCCGGATTTTGAGCTTCCGGCCTCCTCGAAGGAGAGTATCGGCTTGGGGGAGATGGTCGGGAAGGGGCCTGTCCTCATCCTGTTCTACCCGTCTGACTGGGGGATGATGTGCGCGGTGGAGATGCGCACGTTCAGGGACATGTACAAGGATTTCGAGGAGATAGGCGCGGTCCTACTCCCAATCAGTACGAACAGCGTCTTCTCCCACCGCGCCTGCCCTGTCGAGCGCAAACAGCACCGGCACATTCG
>DYTM01000018.1:2360-10497 GCA_020725985.1 Methanomassiliicoccus sp. | reverse complement strand
CACCGCGCCTGGGCCGAGCACCTCAAGCTCCCCTTCCCCCTGCTGAGCGACTTCGACGGGAAGATTGCGAAGAAGTACGGGGTGCTCTGCGGGGAGGAGGGGTACCTGAAGGGGAGATCGAATCGGGCGGTCTTCGTCGTTGACAGGAGAGGGCTGGTGCGCTACGTCTGGATCGCGGAGGACCCCTCGTTCGAGCCGAAATACGATATCGTTCTTGCGATCGCCCGCGAAATCGGAATAGAGATGTAGCGGACCTACCTGTTCTCGAACTCCATCTGGTAGAATTCCTCGAAGCTGTACTTCCTGACGAGCGTTACCTCGGAGAAGATCTCCGCCGCCTCCTCCTCGGTCAATCTCTCGTGCACCGGGGGACCGAAGCTCGTCTGTCTTTTCTGAAAATCCACCAAGGTCAGGCGACCGTTCTTCCTCCTTGTCCTCTACCTCATGAAGGACATTGACCGCATAGACCCGGTCGACGCTCCGGTCGACCAGGGGGAGCTCCGGCATCTCCGCGACAATCGGATAGATCCGATTCCTCAGCTGCCTCGGCAGCCGCGAGATGAGGCTGGAGAGCATCTCCTTCTGCGAGTCCATTGCGAACACGGCCGCCGCCACCGCCGCAGCCGGAATCGTGATGTAGCCGATCCCGCAGCCCAGATCGGCGCAGACCTCTCCTCTCGGAAGACCCGCGCGGTCCAGAATCCCCTCAGCCGGCTGTATCCTCTGCCTCTCCTCGTCCACAAGGATGCCCTTGTGCTTCACGTCGAACCTATGCGGCCTCATCGTTCCTCCCGCCCAGCCTCGCCTTCGTGACCGTCAGCCGCCCTCCGCTCGGGGAGCGCTCTACTTGACTGTCCAATACCTCGATGGGAGAAGAGTGAAGGGGGGAATTGAGAACGAGGGTTTCGTACTCCCCTCCCTCCCCCGAGGGATTGATGCCGTGCCGCCTGCTGAGCGCCACGAGATCCTTCACAGCCGCGCTGTCGATCTCCCGCCCGAGCCATTCGGGGCCGATGCCCTCGGCGTACGCACCGACGACGATCGCCCTTATCCCCGCCTGTATTGTCTCATCGAGGAGCATCAGCTGGTCCTTCCTCCAGAGGGGGGAGAAGGTTCTCAGACCGAGCTCCTCGCACACTCCGTTGATCCTGTCCCATTGAAAGTCCGAAGCCACCGCCCCCGTGATCACCCCGTCGACCGGCAGATCCGAGAGGGCCCATCGGAGGGAAGCGATATCTCCCTCCTCCGAGCCCGTGCTGTCGACGGTGACGAGAGGTCTGCTCATCGCCCTTGCCATCAGAGGGAGGAGATGGAGGTTCGGCGTGTGGAAGAGCCAGGAGAAAGGGTCCGCGGGGATGACGCAGACGAGGAATTCCACGCAATGCCCCTGCTGCTCCATCAGGTACGAGGCGAATGTGGAGTCCTTTCCCCCGGAGAAGAGCGAAGCCAACTTCACGCAGATGAATCGTATTCCGTCGGTCATCAATCTTTCCGCACGACACGGCTCGTCAGCTGAGGAAGGTCTCGAACCGGAGAACATTGATAATCGGCAAGGGGCATGAAGGCCCTGATGTACTGCCCCAAGTGCAAGAAGACGATTGAGAAGGAAAGGGTGGAGGAGATCGACAAGAAGCTCAGGGAGCGCTTCAGGATCGATTCACTGTCCCGGGGCATCTGCCCGGTCTGCGGATGCCAGCTCATCGATCTATCTGGAAAGAAGGAGGGTCTCTCTGCGGATTGAGGAGTTGACGACGGACGAGTTCAGGAGGGAGATGGAAAGGGGGCCAGTTGTCTTCCTCCCGATCGGGGCGACCGAGGCTCACGGAGACCATCTGCCTCTCTCGACCGATTCCCTCCAGCCGGAGGCAATGGCCGTCGAGCTGGCCGCACGCATGAATGGATTGATCGCCCCGCCGGTAAGGTACGGATTTCACAGCTCGACGAGGAACATGCCTGGCACGATCTCGGTCAGCTTCGAGACCCTTAGGGGCTTGGCATACGATGTGATCACCTCCCTCGCCCGGAACGGCGTCGGGAAGCTGGTGATCCTGAGCGGTCACGCCGGGGCGATTCACATGGCGGCGCTCCGCCTCGCCTGCGAGAAGGCGGTCGCGGAGTTCGACATCAAGCTGATGCTTCTCACAGACTACGACATAGCTGCGGAGCTGGCGGCGGAGATGGAGTTCGGGCTTGACGAGGGTCACGGGGGATTCGTCGAGACCTCCCGGGTGCTGGCGATCGCTCCCGATCTCGTCAAGAGCCGGAGGACAATGGGGAAGTTCGTCGACAAGGGCTTCATGATAGTCCCTGACCCGGAGACATGCTATCCCCAGGGGATCGCAGGCGACCCAACTGCTGCCACCGCTGAGAAGGGGGAGCGAATCAACGAGTACATCGCCAACAGGCTGTGCGACTTGATCGCAAGGAACTTCGGTGAAGTTGAATGACCGAGAAGAAGAGGATGGCGGGGCGGAAGGCGGTGGACTGGGTGAGGAACGGGATGGTTCTTGGACTTGGGACAGGTTCGACGACATACTACGCTCTCGAACGAATCGGCGAACTCTGTCGGGAAGGATTCGATCTGAGAGGCATCCCGACTTCGAGCGGCACCGAGGAGCTCGCGCGGAAGTTCGGGATCCCGCTTACCTCACTGGATGAGGTGAGCAGAATCGATCTCGCGATCGACGGCGCGGACGAGGTCGATCCTCAACTCAGGCTAATCAAGGGGATGGGGGGCGCGCTGCTGCGGGAGAAGATCGTCGCCTCCGCCTCGAAAGAGGTGATCATCGCGGTCGATGATTCAAAGCTCGTGGATGCGCTGGGGACGAGGTCCCCCCTCCCAGTCGAGGTCATCCGGTTCGGACACAGGAGAACAAAGGAGGCAATCGAGTCGTTGGGTTGCAGAGCCGAGCTCAGGGGGAAGGAGGCCCCGTTCGTGACAGATACGGGGAACTACATCTACGACTGCAGCTTCGGGAGAATCGACGGTCCGGAGGAGCTCGAGAAGGCCCTGAACCTCATTCCTGGGGTGGTGGAGAACGGCTTGTTCATTGGCCTCGCCTCCAAAGTGGTGATCGCAACGGACAAGGGAGCAACGGTGAGAGAGCGCCGTCAGGACTGACTAAGCTGCTTCAGCTGGTGGACGTTCCCCTCGATTCGCTCGATCCTCTTCCGCTCCTCCTTCTCGATCATCTCGACGATCTTCTCAAAAGGAATCGCAAGCCTGTACGCGTGGATCGGGCGTCCCTTCCCCTCCTTCTTTATGTCCCTCTTGGTCACCCACTTGCGCCTCCGCAGCTCCTGCATAGCTATCGAGACCTCCGGCTGCCGGAGCGCGGTGGAAATCTCAATCTCGACCGAGGTGGTCTCGGCCTTCTTACGGAGAAATGCCAGGGTCTTTGCAACGTTCTTCGGCATACCCGTGCTCATTAGGAGCTCGACGAGTGCTTCATCCTTCCTGCTAAAGCCCCTTTCGCTCATAGTCTCCCGATTGCATTTATTATTGGGTAGATATATATTCTTTTCTATTTCGATAGCAAATTCAAATTATCTGGCTATTGGCCAGACTCGCCGAGTCGTCCCTCTTTTTCTTCCACATTCTTGGCTGAGATATCCCCCCGACACGTCCAAATCCGCGCCGGGAGAAGTCAGAACGCCGCTTGAGAAAGAACGTTTGCTAGAGGTGTGCGCAGCGCAATCATCCAGATGTCCGGAAGGGCCTGGAAACATTGATAAGGATTTATATACCAAATGCGTATTAGGGCAACTTGCTTCCGAGAGGTGAAACGATGAAGATGCCTAGGACCATCAAAGCTTACTGTCCTCACTGTAAGACCCATACCGTTCACGAAGTGGAAAGTGTCAAGAAGAAGAAGGCGAGCGAGCTGAAGTGGGGACAGAGACGATTCCGGAGGGCCACGGCAGGCTACGGAGGATTCCCGCGGCCGAAGCCCGAGGGAAGGGAGAAGCCGACGAAGCGGATACCGCTCAGGTACCGCTGCAAGACCTGCAAGAAGGCCCATCAGAAGCCCTGCTTCAGGTCGAAGAAGTTCGAGATAGCGGAGTGATCCCGATGGGAGAGGTCAGGACTGGTAAGTTCATCAAGGTCAAATGCCCCGACTGCGGGAACGAGCAGATCGCCTTCAGGAAGCCCTCCAATCCAGTTGTCTGTCACGTTTGCGGCTCGACTCTGATCAGGCCGACTGGCGGCAATGGCGCCATCAGAGGTGAGCTGCTTGAGGTGGTCGACTAATGGTGAGGGTCAGCGAGTTCCCGGATGAGGGCGAGCTCGTTGTGTGCACAGTCCAGAACGTTAAGAATTTTGGCGCTTTTGTGACCTTGGACGAGTACGACAACAAGGAAGGATTCATTCACATAAGGGACGTGGCGACGGGCTGGATAAAGTACATAAGGGACCACGTCCGGGAAGGGCAGAAGATCGTCTGCAAGGTGCTCGGGGTCGATTCCACAAAGGGCCACATCGATCTTTCGCTCAAGTCGGTGAACGAGCACCAGAGAAGGGAGAAGATCCAGCAGTGGAAGAACGAGAACAAGGCCGAGAAGCTCATGGAGATCGTCGCGGAGCGCCTCGGGAAGGGCACTCAGCAATGCTATGAGGAGTTCGGGTTCGAACTCATGGAGAAGTATGGGACCCTGTACGGCGCCTTCGAGCAGTGCGCCGCGAATTCGGAATCATTGAAGGAGAATGAGTTCGAGGGACCTTGGACCGAGGTATTCGTCCAGGTCGCTAGGGAGAACGTCACCCCCCCATTCGTTCAGATAGACGGCTACCTGGAGCTCACCTGTCCCCTTCCTGACGGCGTCGATCATATTAGGAACTCATTGCTGGACGGGATGGGGTCATCGACTGAGAAGGTCAAGATTCAGTATGTGGGAGCTCCGAGATATCGCGTCTTGCTGACCGCGCCCGACTACAAAGCCGCCGAGGAAGAGATGAAGAGAGTGACCGACGGCATCATCGCTTCCCTCAAGCACTGCGGAGGGCAGGGGGCATTCTTCCGAGAGGCGAAGTGAGCCTCCGGCGCCCGAGGAATTGCTCGACAGAAAGGGAAATGTCCAGACAGGCGGAAATGAATCGAACTCACGATAAAAAGGGGAAGAGTTAAGAATGAGAACCTCGCTTAGAAAGTGCCCGAGGTGCCAGGAATACACGCTGGGGGAGTCTTGCGCTGTGTGCGGCTCGGAGACTATCGTGCCGATACCGCCGAAGTTCTCTCCCGAGGACAAGTACGGGGAGTACAGAAGGAGATTGAGAAAGGAAAGAGGTGAGCAGCATGGAAAGCATTAGGACGATCTTCTATGACGATCCAAAGCTCGATGGCCCGATATTCGTCGAGGGACTGCCGGGAGTAGGGAACGTTGGCAAGCTTGCCGCGGAGCATCTTCTGGACCAGATCGAAGCGACGAAGTTCGCCGACATCTTCTCGAAGCACTTTCCGCCCCAGGTGATGGTCGACGACGAGGGCCTCATCAAGCTCGTGAACAACGAGCTATACTACTCGAAGGGAGAGGGAAAGCGCCCGGACCTCATCGTTCTTGTCGGAGACTATCAGGGGCTGACCCCGGATGGCCAGTACGAACTCTCGGATCACGTGCTCCAGATAGCGAAGAAGTACGGTGCGAGCAGGATCTACACCCTCGGAGGATACGGCGTTGGCAAGATGGTCGAGAAGCCGAGAGTGCTCGGCGCGGCGACGGACAAGGAACTTGTCGAGGAGATGAAGGCCCTCGGTGTCATCTTTTCGAAGGGAGAGCCCGGAAGCGGGATCGTCGGCGCGAGCGGACTCTTGCTGGGGCTCGGGAAAACTTACGGCATGAGGGCGGTCTGCCTCATGGGCGAGACCTCGGGATACTTCGTCGATCCGAAGGGAGCGGAGGCTGTTCTCCGGGTGCTTGCGGACATCCTCAAGGTGGAGATTGACTTCAGCGCACTCAAGGACAAGGCCGAGCAGATAGACCTCATCACCTCGAAGATCAAGGAGATCGAGGCGCCCCCCGAGCCGAGAAAAGAGGATCTGGGATACATCGGCTGAGCGCTTCGGAGAGGAGCGCGGACGGTCGAGTTTTCACATCAATTTCAGATGGGGCTCGAATGCGGCGTGACCATGCCCTCCGTCAAAATAAAAAAAAGGGGGGAGGTAATCGTGACCTCTCGACGAGAATGTGCATCCCATCCCATTCTCACAGGCTATTTCTTCAGGTACTGTTCCTCAAAGATCTCCATCGATGCGAGGGTCTTCTCCGCCTCTTCCATCTTCTTCACCTTGTCCATGACGACCTCTACTCTGTCATAGACGAAGTCCCTGATCGCCGCCCGAATCGCCTCTGACCTCGAGGGGAAATCATCGACCTTCACCAGGAAGTCCAACGCTCGGACATATCTGCTGGGAAGACGGATTGTCACCTTCTCGAGATCGTACTCAACCATCCTCGCACCTGGGAGTCAAAGAGGTACAATCGACCCCTTTTGTCCGACAAGAGATATACAGAAGTGCATATTTAAAGATTGTTCCATCCCATTGCGCCTCAACCCTCGCGCTGGCAGGCGCGTGAATCGACGAATGAGATGTCCCAAACACTCCCGATTCTATGGACAAAATTCTAAATATGGTACTTGTGATAGGGTTGCGGAACACCCGACTTAGCTCAGTCTGGCTAGAGCGGCTGACTGTAGTGGGTTCACCGGCTTGCCGGTCTCATGCCGCCGATATCAGCAGGCCCCCGGTTCAAATCCGGGAGTCGGGACTCCAATTTTCATCCCGCGTCCGACGATCAGCCGGTCACTCCCCGAGCAGCTCACCGGCCGCCTCCGCCGCGGACCTGAGGACCTCGGCCTCATCCAGCGTCAGGACCTCCCGATCCCTCATGATGAGCCTCCCGCCGCAGAGGACTGACTTGACGTCCGACCGCGAGGCCGAGTACACAATGCTCGACACCAGGCTGGCGGACCTCACGGGCGATAGGCCCGGTGATCGCCCGTCCATGATGACGATGTCTGCCGCCATCCCTGGCCCGATCGAGCCGACCTCGTCACCCTTTCCGATTGCCCTTGCGCCGCCCACAGTAGCGAAGTCGAGCGCCTGCTGGGCCGCCAGGACAGTCGGATCCCATCTGCTCGACTTCTGAAGGAGGGAGAGGGTCTTCATCTCTCCGAACATGTCCAGGCTGTTGTTCGTCGTCGAGCTGTCGGTGCCGATCGAGACGTTGACGCCCGACGAAACCATCTCGGGAATCGGAGCGACACCGCCGGTCGCGAGCTTCATGTTCGAGACAGGGCAAGTGGAGACGCTGGTACCGGTCCTCGCCATGATCCTTATCTCGTTGATCGTCATCCAGGCCGAGTGTGCAGCGAGGCAGTTCCTGTTGAGAAAGCCGATCCGGTCCAGATACTCCGCGGGCCTCGCCCCTTCCTTCTTCCTCACATCATTCACCTCCTTCCTCGTCTCGGAGAGGTGGAAGTGGAGGAGAAGATCGTTCTCCAGCGCGTAGTCCCTCGCCTCCAGGAGCGTTTCGGAAGAGCACACGTAGAGACCCTGAAGTCCCACAGCGGGGGTGATTGCCACGCTCGACCGGAACGCCTCGCAGAACCGCCGACAGTTGTCCATCGGACGACCATTCTGGGTAGTGAACTCCTCGTCCAGGACCGCCCAGCTCAGAACTCCTTTCAGGCCGGCCCGCTCGACCGCTTTGGCGATGACGTCTTCAGAATAGTAGAGATCGACGAACGATGTCGTCCCTCCCTTGATCATCTCAAGGCATCCCAGCTCCGCCCCCGCCAGAATGTCCCCGTCCGTTCTTCTCCCATCCACCGAGAACACCTTGGACAGGAACTCGGAGAAGGGCAGATCGTCCGCGAGCCCCTTCATGATCGCCATCGAGACATGAGTGTGGGTGTTGATCAGCCCCGGGATCACTATGTCCCCGGAGGCGTCGATCTCCACGTCCGCACCGGACCGGACCCTCCCCACCTCCCTTATCGCACCTCCTTCGACAAGAATGTCCCCGCGGAGCACCTCCCTCCGAGCGTTCTGTGTGATGATCCACGCGTCCCTGATGGCGATGCTCATTCGGTTCGCAATTGAGGTGCCAGATATTTAACGTTTGGTCGGTCTTCGCC
>DYTM01000018.1:0-2350 GCA_020725985.1 Methanomassiliicoccus sp. | reverse complement strand
AGGATCTGAGGGAAATAAGAAATAGAGTTGCTACCATCCGATGACACAAAGGACAGGGAAGCGATCGGAAGGAGACTCGAGATGGGAGCTTGGGGCAAGGTGCCGGAATGACGACCCTGACATTTCTCGGGACGGGCGGAGGGAGGTTCGCGACAATATACCAGCCTAGGGGGACCGGGGGCATCTACCTGAGCGATGGGGTGAGAATCCACATCGATCCTGGGCCTGGAGCTGCGGTAAACATGAGCAGGCTCTCGCTCGACCCCGCCAAGACCCAGGCCCTTCTTGTCTCGCACTGCCATCCGGATCACTACACCGATGCCGAGATACTGATAGAGGGAATGGCCAGGGGCGGATTCGGCAGGAAGGGGCTGGTATTGGGGAGCCGAAGCGTCGTGGAGGGCGTGGGCGTGTTCGGCCCGGCCATATCCGACTATCACAAATCCATCGCCGGGGAGGTGCGGTCGGTGGGGGCTGACGACAGAATCACGATCGAGGAGATGAGAGTGGATATCACCCCGACACTGCACAGCGATCCCACGGGGGTGGGATTCAGATTCCACACCTCAAACGGCGTCATATCCTACGTCGGCGACTCCGAGACCGGGCCGGAGATCATTCAGGCGCATCGAGGATCCAGGGTGGTGATCATATGCCTGACGAGGCCCCTGGGCTCGCGAATTGCCTACCACATGTGCACCGAGGATGCGGCGGATTTCGTCGAACGCACAAGGCCGGAGTTGGCCCTGCTCACCCACTTCGGCATGAAGCTCCTCCACGAAGGCCCAGAAAGGCAAGCTCGGTACATCCAGAAGAGGTCAGGAGTGAAGACTGTCGCCGCGACCGATCTGATGGCCGTCCAGATCAACAGGTCGATCCAGGTGAGGGCTTTCGGATCGAGCGAATGCGGGCAGAAGCAGGCGGCCCGTACCGAGGGGCGGCGTCGATTTTAAGGCGACTGAGCTCCCTCCGTCGCCGCAGACGGTCGGGAATGATGCTAATCACTCTTTCGCACAACTGGAGGGGCACCTTCCGGAGCTAGTTCTGCGAAAAAATGGAGCCTTTCCGACGCATTCATGGAATATCTTTTTATAGTAGTGCATATTATCGCGAAACTAGGTGTCCGAGGTTGGTGGCTCAACTTTCCTCCTAAGAATAGTTTTGTTATCCCCACCACACCGGCCTTGGACACCGAACCCCCCATTTTTCCATGACTAGAAGGTTCTGCGCCGCCGTGAGGACCGGCGATTGCCTTCATTGAGGCCGTCCACAGAAGGATTATTGATGCCAAAGCCCAATAGTGGGCCGAAATGGCGATACGGAGCAAGATCCTCAGAAGGATTTCACCGGACCGAGCCCACCGGACCCGGGTGAATCGGGTCGTTTCCAGCCTGGTCAGGACCGTTCGGGAGGAAGCAGAAAGAAGAGGGCTGGGCCTGGAGGTACGGCTGGTGGGCTCGGTGGCGAAGGACACATACCTTCGCAACCCGGACGTGGACCTGTTCATCATGTTCCCGACCTCGGTGCCGAGGGAGGAGCTTGAGTCCATCGGCCTCGCCATCGGCAGGAAGGTGCTCGGAGGCGAGGAGAGGTATGCCGAACACCCGTACGTCCACGGGAGATGCGACGGACTCGAGGTCGATCTCGTCCCCTGCTACATGGTCGACTCTCCGAAGGAGCTGAAGAGCGCCGTCGACAGGACCCCGTTCCACACCGAGTTCATCAAGAGCAATCTGTCCAAGCGGCAGCGCTCAGAGGTGCGCCTGCTCAAGCAGTTCATGAAAGGCGTCGGCGTGTACGGAGCGGAGGCGAAGACCCAGGGCTTCTCAGGTTATCTCGTCGAGCTCCTGGTCCTCAAGTACTGCGACTTCCGATCGGTCTTGAAATCGGCCTCGAAATGGAGATGCGGAGAGACGCTCTGGCTGGAGGAGGGGGGCGAGGTTAGTTTCGACGCGCCTTTGGTCTTCTATGATCCTGTTGATCTGAAGAGGAACGTTTCCTCGGCGCTCTCGATGGATTCGCTCGCCATGTTCATCCAGGCCTGCAAGGAATTCCTCGAGGGGGATGACGAACGCTTCTTCTTCCCCAAAAGAAAGAGGAAATGGGACCATGAGAGGATCCGAAAGGAGTTCGGGCGCCGGGGGACTTCGATCGTAGTCGCGTCCTTCCGGCGGCCAGAGATCGTTGACGACGACCTGTACCCCCAAATCAGGAAGACCCAGGAGGGGCTCTCCGCCCTTCTGGAGAAGAACGATTTCATCATCGTCGACAAGAGCTACTCGGTTGGAGAAGAAGTGATGATTGCCTTTGAACTCCAATCGGACCGGCTCCCGACGGGCCGGAGACATCG
>DYTM01000227.1 GCA_020725985.1 Methanomassiliicoccus sp. | reverse complement strand
TCCCCGAGGCCCCTGTACTTGACCCCAGCAGCATCGAGAATGTCCATCGTTGCAATCACGGTGTCGGGGCTCCTGAAGGCAGCGGTGCAGCCCATGAAGTAGAGCACCTCGGCACCCTCGGCATCGCGCTTGAACCGGTTCTTCGATTCGCTCTTCTCGCCGTAGGGATTGTGCTCGGCCCTTATCCTTTCCAGTATCTTCTTGTGCTTCTCGGGGGCGAGGCCTTGCCCGGCAAGCTCCTCCCTCGCCGCCTCGATAATCTCGACGGTCTTGACGCCCGGAGGGCACCGCAGCTCGCAGTCCCCGCAGGTGGTGCAGGTGAAGAGCCTCTTTGCGACATCTTCGTCGGCTTTGATATCGCCCCGGAGCATCGCCCTGATGAATGTCATCCTCCCCCTGGCCGAGGCCGAATCCCAGCCGATCTCCCCGAACGAGGGGCAGTTGGCCTTGCAGAAGCCGCACCGGATGCAGTACTCGAGCGGGTCCTCGTATTCCTTGAGCTTCGCGGTGGCCATGCTCACACCTCGAATATCTTGTCCGGATTCATGATCCCCTTGGGATCGATGGCCTTCTTGATCCGCTTCATGATGTCGACCCCGACCTCGCCGTGCTCGTCCTTCGTCATCTCCCTTTTCTCTAGTCCGATTCCGTGTTCACCGGTGATCGTGCCTCCGAGCCTCAGCGCCATCCAGTTTATGTCGTCGTGGGCCTTGTGCGCCCGGTCCGATTCTCCCGGGATCCGCAGGTCGGCTAGCAGGAGGGAGTGGACGTTCCCGTCTCCCGCGTGGCCGTAAGTGGTTATTTTCACGTCGTTCTTCCTGGCGATCTCCTGGATCTCCCTGATCGCCTCGGGTATCTTGGAAAGTGGCACAACGATGTCAGTGGCGATAGGCGAAGGCTTCAGGCGCGTGAAAGTTGCGAAGAGCCTCCTCCTCGCCGCCCACATCCTCTCCATTTCCACTGGATCGGTGGCGATCTCGATGCCAGCGCACTTCTCCTCATCCGCGATCTTCCTGAACTTGTTCAGTGCCTTCTGCGCCTCGGACCTGTCGTCCCCGTGGAACTCAAGGAAGAGCATGGCGGCAGCCTCGGGCAGAGGGAGATGCGCCTCCTCCCTCATCACCTGAAGCGCAACCTCGTCCAGGATCTCGATTGCCGCGGGAATCACCCCGGCGGCGATCGTCCTTGCGACCGTCCTGCCGGCGTCCTCGGGGCTATGGAACTTGGCGACGGCACTCATGATGAATCGGGGGAGCGACCTCAGTTTCAGAGTGATCTCGACGATCACCCCGAGCGTTCCCTCGGACCTGTTGAAGAGATGAATGAGATCGTAGCCGGAGGCGGACTTCCTTGCCCCGCCGCCCATGTCCAGCAGGCGCCCGTCAGGCAGCACCACCTTCAGGCCGATTATGTAGTCTCCCGTGACTCCGTACTTGACCGCTCTCATGCCAGAGGCGTTCGCAGCGACCATTCCTCCTATCGTGCAGATTTCACCGCTCGCCGGATCTGGCGGGAAGAACAGGCCATAGCGTTGAAGATAGGTGTTCAGCTGAGCGAACACCACCCCGGCCTCGACCGTGACCGTGAGGTTCTCCTTACTGACCTCTATGATCCGGTTCATCCTCTGGAGATCGAGCACGATCCCGCCCCTCGTCGGGACGCACCCCCCAGTGAGGCAGGAGCCCCCCGCTCTCGGTACGACAGGGATCAGATGCTTGTCCGCCATTCTGACTATCCCCTGCACCTCGGCGACGCTGTTGGGTCTCAGGACGATGTCGGGCATGGAGCCCTTCTTGATCGCGTAGCAGTCGACGGAGTAGCAGACAAGGTCCACAGGATTCGTAGAAGCGTTATCCGCGCCAACTATGGCCGTTAGTTGGTCAATGATCTCCCTATCCATGAGTGCACTTCCTGACGGATGCTGCCCCTTGATTGAGAGGCGTGTATATCTTACTTGTCCCTTGCCAACACATCTGTAATCGAGCGCGACCTGGTAGCTCCTCGATTCTAAGAAGGACGAACGAATCCACCTTGGATTTCGAACCGGGCAACGGGGATTCGATGGAGTTAAGGGTCAGGGATTCTCCAAGAGTATGAGAAGGATACTAGAGACCAATCGGGTTCCCGGAGAATGCAATAGCAGTTCTTAGTAT
>DYTM01000226.1:1616-2216 GCA_020725985.1 Methanomassiliicoccus sp. | reverse complement strand
TCGAGTCGACGGGATGACGACAAAAAGAAGAATCACCGGCGGCATCTACTCCCGATGATCATCGTCACCAAATGGTTCGGGGTCTTCCTCTGCGACAAGGAGAAAGTGAAACGGCACATTCTTTTCGACAAGGACCCCAAGGCGATCGCGGCGAAGCTCGCTTCAATACAGCACGGCGAAATCCTGCCGGAGGAGAGGCAGCTGGCGCAGAAGAGAATCCAGGTCGCGGACGCGAGGCTCTCCAGGCTGGGAAAGCCGGTCGTGTTCGACTCCTCTTTCATCAAGGCGGAGGACTACTCCTTCTCGCCGGAGATCATGCACAAGGCGATGGTCGAGCTCGGAAAAATGAGGACGAGGGAGCCGCTGAGGCCGGACAGGTCCATCGCCCAGGCGATCAGGGCGACCGATGACCTCATCGAGACGATAAACATCATGAACGAGAGGCTGCACGAATGGTACGGCCTGCACTTCCCCGAGCTCGGGGACTACGCCAAGGATGATAGATACGCCGAATTGATCTCCAGGCACGGAGGGAGAGAGGGGGTGATCGAGGATCTCGGGATCGAAATCGAGTCGGTCGGATCGGACCTTCTGGACCGG
>DYTM01000226.1:0-1606 GCA_020725985.1 Methanomassiliicoccus sp. | reverse complement strand
GGACATCGAAGCCCTCCGATCCTTCGCCTCCTCCCTCGCGGATCTCTACGAGAGAAGGAGGAGCATCGAAAGCTATGTGACCGGGAGGATGAAGGAGACCGCCCCGAACCTTACCACATTGATCGGCGCCAGCCTGGGGGCGAGGCTGATCTCGCTCGCCGGCGGGCTGGAGAGGCTCTCGAGGCTGCCGTCCAGCACGGTTCAGCTACTGGGGGCGGAGAAGGCGATGTTCCTTCACCTCAGGAGCCACAAGAGACCGCCGAAGCACGGGATCATCTTCCAGCATCCCTCGATTCATCGAGCCCCGCACTGGCAGAGGGGGAAGATAGCGAGGTCCCTGGCATCGAAGATCTCGATCGCCGCCAAAGTCGACAACTGGAATGGGGAGTTCGTCGGCGACAGGCTGCTTGAGGAGTTCGAGCGAAGGGTGGAAGAGGTAAGGGAGAAGTATCCAGAACCTGCCAGACGGCCGGAGGGAAGGCGAAGGAAATGAGCAAACTATATAAGCCGTTGTCTAATTCCCTTGGCTGATACATATGTCTTGGACGCAAGCTGAAGTGCGAGAGCTCAAGGAAGGGAGATACCTCCTCATCGACGACGAGCCCTGCAAGATCATCTCAATCACCACATCAAAGCCTGGGAAGCATGGAGAGGCGAAGGCGCGAATCGACGCGATCGGGATATTCGACGAGCAGAAGCGGAGCATCGTGCACCCCGTGAAGCACAGGATTCAGGTGCCGCTCATCGACAAGAGGAAGGCGCAGATCCTTGCGTTGGTGGGGGACGAGGTCCAGCTCATGGACCTCGAGACCTATGAGAACTTCCAGCTCCACATCCCCGCGGAGTTCAAGGGGCAGCTTCATCCAGGCGAGGAGATCCTGTACCTGGTGGCCATGGGCAAGAAGAAGATAACCAGGGTCTGATCATGAGTTTCGTCGGGTCGACGTTCGCCGATGCCTCCGCCTCAGTCGACGAGGCGAGATTCGTCATCTGCGGCGTGCCGTTCGACCGGACGACCTCGTTTCGATCCGGGGCGAGGGCGGCCCCCAATGCCATCCGGCAGGCTTCATACAACTTCGAAACGTATCTGTTCGAGCACGGCATCGACCTTGCTGACGTCCCAGTCCACGACATGGGGGATGTGGAGGAAGTGGGGACGACCGAGGACATGGTCGATATTGTCGCAGAGATCGCAGGAAGGGTGGTCAAGGCTGGCAAGTTCCCGGTCTTCATGGGGGGGGAGCACTCGACCACAATCCCCCTGGTGGGGGCTTTCGAGGACATAGCCGTCATCTCGATCGACGCTCACCTTGACTACCGAGATAGCTACCTCGGATTGAGATACAGCCACGCCTGCGTGACCAGGAGGATCGTGGAGCACCTCGGCCTCGAGAACGTTCTGGTCTTCGGCGTGAGGTCCATCTCGTCCGAGGAGGTCGGGGGGACGATGCCCCAGCACATCGACGCCTTCGCGATCAAGGAAAGGGGGATCGAGGAGGCGTTCGGGCGGGCCCTCAAGCTTCTCAGAAGGAGGAAGGTGTTCCTCACCCTGGACATCGACCGGATCGATCCCGCCTACGCGCCTGGCACCGGCACTCCCGAGCCG
>DYTM01000225.1 GCA_020725985.1 Methanomassiliicoccus sp. | reverse complement strand
TTGCTGGACCAACTGCTCCTCGTCCACAAAGGAATTGCAGGCCGGAAGGCTGAGGGAGGCGAGGGAGACCGGCGCGAGCGCTCTCGTGACCGCCTGCCCCAAGTGCCTCATTCATCTCACCTGCGCTCAGAAGGAGAAGGTCCTTCCCGACCCCTCGATCTCCATCCCCCTCATCGACCTCCACGTCCTCGCCTCCTCTCGTCTCAAGGGCCGGGAAGAAGGGAAAGGTTGACTCTTCCTCCGCTCGCTCGAATCCGGAGGTCTGACAGATCTTGGCAGGCTCTACAGCTTTTCGTTGCGGTCCAAAAAGCCAATAAAAGACCTGTTTCCTGCCTTTCCTCTGCCGGACTCACAATGTTAAATAGCGACAATCCGATTCTTCGGCAATCCGTCGGAGGCTCCACATGATCGGCGTGTTTCTTTGCCACTGCGGGACCAACATCGCGGGCGTCGTGGACATCGCCTCCTTGAAGGATCATTTCTCGGAGCAGGGGCATCATGTCGAGGACCACCTTTTCCTCTGCTCCCAATCCGGTCAAGAGATGATCAAGAGTGCCGTTCGGGAGAAAGCGCTTGACAGGGTCGTCATCGCCTCATGCTCTCCGAAGCATCACGGAGAGATTTTCAAGGAGTGCGTCGGGGAGGTCCTCAACCCCTACATGTGGGAGATGGCGAACATCCGGGAGCAGTGTGCCTGGACCACGACCGATCAGCAGAAAGCCACAGGAAAGGCGAAGGCGCTCATCGCCGGAGCGGTCAAGAGGGTGGAGCACCACGAACCGATCGGCGCTGTCAGGGTCGCTGTGGACAGGCGGATCGCCGTCGTAGGCGCAGGAATAGCCGGCATGCACGCCGCCCTCGAGCTTGCGGACAAGGGCTTCGAGGTGAATCTCATCGAGAAGGAGCCGAACATCGGCGGGAACATGGTAAGGCTCGACAGAACCTTCCCCACCGACGACTGCGCGATGTGCACGATCTCCCCGATTCTGAACGAGGTCATGATGAACAAGAGGATCAAGGTCCGAACGATGTCCGAAGTGGAGGAGTTCGAGGGGAGGCCCGGGGAGTACCGCATTGCTGTCAGAAGGAAGCCGAGGTTCGTTGACTATGAGAAGTGCACTGGCTGCGGCGCCTGCGCCGTAAGCGATGTTCCCCTGGCTTCTCCCATGGTCAAGGGAATCAAGATGGTCGACAGGATCAGGATCGACCCCGAGAGCTGCAAGGCCTGCGGCGCCTGCGTCAAGGAGTGCGAGTTCGTGGCCTTGACCCAGGCGGAGAAGAAGAGCGTTCCCGTGTACGACACCGCCAAATGCGTCGGCTGCTGGAAGTGCGTCGAGGCGTGCAAGTTCGATTCGATCACCGTCATCAACGTCTGCCCGGTAGTGATCCCGAGCGAGTTCGATCTGGGCTTGGGGTACAGGAAGGCGATCTACATGCCCAATTCCCAGAGCGTCCCTCTCAAGTTCCTTAGGGACAGGGAGAACTGCCTCCGCCTCAACGGGCGGATGGACTGCAAGGGTTGCATTGGCGTGTGCGATCCGGGGGCGATTCTGGACGAGGACGCGGAGGGGACAGTCGACCTGACAGTGGGCTCGGTCATCGTCGCCACGGGCTACAGGCAGTACGACCTCAGCGGCACCGAGTACCACCCCGAGCATCCCGATGTCATCACCGGTCTCGAGCTCGAACGGCTTCTGAGCCCCGCTGGTCCGACCCAGGGAAAGCTTCTCCGGCCGAGCGATGGGAAGGTGCCTAGGAGCGTCACCTTCGTCCAATGCGCCGGGTCGAGGGACGTGAACCGCAAGGAGTACTGCTCGAAGATATGCTGCATGTACGCGACCAAGAACGCGAGGCTGATCAAGGCCGATCATCCGGAAGTTGAGGTGAGAGTTCTATATGTCGACCTGAGGGCGGCGGGCAGGGGGTACGAGGAGTACTTCGACAAGGCCAGGGAGATGGGGGTCGAGTTCATCCGGGGGAGCGTCGGGGAGGTGATTCCCCACGGGGATCATCTGATAGTCAAGTGCGAGGACACATTCCTCGGCAGGCCGAGGGAGATTGGCTCGGATCTCGTCGTCCTCTCGGTCCCCATGGAGCCCTCGGAGGGCACGATCAGCATGGAGAAGCTGATCCCTCTCGTACCGGGCAAGGACGGCTTCATCGCACCGATGCACGTCAAGATCGCCCCTGTGGACACGACCGTCGCGGGCGTGTTCATT
>DYTM01000224.1 GCA_020725985.1 Methanomassiliicoccus sp. | reverse complement strand
GTCCATGTCGTAGAAGATTATGCCCTCCCTCGTCCCCTCCCTTCCGGACATCGGTCCTTTCAATCGCGCGAGGAGCGAGGCCCTCCAAAGGAGGTCGAGGATCGCGGTCGAAATCACCCCGAAGTAGACGTTCGAAACGAAGTCCTCGTAGCCGAAGTCGTCTACGAGGTAGTACGCGTAGCCGAGGACGCTGTCCCTACCGTTCAATATCCTGACGTAGTCCTTGAGGAGCACAAGCCCCTCCGCCGAAGGCCGTATGAGCCTTACATCGGATGGATCGATCCGCGAGATCGGACTGATGTCCCCGCTCTCCTCGACCCGGGACCAGTCGATCTTGTCTCCGTCGGACCGGAACAGGTTCCAGTCCCCCCTTTCGTCGCAGTAGACCGGGGCATCGATGAGGTCCCGGGCCGAGAGCGAGTCTAGAGAAGTCTCCATGGCGGCTCTCTCGAGCGCACTGATGTCGGTCGGCTCGTCATCCTTGACCGAAATCCTCGAGAGATCAAGCTCATCCTCTTCCGTCGAGAGTTCCAGGACCCTAGCCAGAAATCCAAGATCGAGAAAGCGGTCGACGGCCGCCGCCACTTGGTTGCGCAGTTCCTGACCACTTCTGTCAACCCCAGCTTCGAGGCAATTCCGGTGGAACTCCTCGTACACTTTCCTCGAGTCGGTCAGGGTGCTGGCGAGCCTCGGAGCACTCTCATCCAGCAGCTTCAGGGCGAGGGGGATCGCATCCTCCCCCTTTCCAGTCCACACACCCCTGCAGGACAGATCAAGCTCGACCTGCACGCGATCTCCTACGTAGAAGTGGAAGGGGAACTGGCGGCAGAAGCGGGGGCGGTGCTCGTACACTGCGCACCTCCTGTCGGCGAGAAACAGACACGACCCCCGTCCCTTCTTCAGTCCGATCACCATGTGCCGTCTGGGCCCCCTCTTGAGGCGGAGCGCGCCCGGGTGGTGATCCCTGAAGTACTGGCGCTCCTCCTGGAGCACCTCGGGCTGACACAGGCAGCAGAGCTGGCAGCGCTCGATGCACTCGAATCTCCTTCCCGAGACCTCGGAGAGGTCAACCGGCAGCCTTGGACCCGAACGCAACGACATCCCTTCCGATGCGCTCCCCGACGAGTGAGCCTTCCTCGACAACCTTCGTTCCACGGACGAAGGTGGCGAGCGGGAAGACCCCCTCCGAATCCTCGAAGGGGGTCCAGCCGCACTTGCTGTGCAGGTCCCTTCCCCTGATCCTCTCGACCTTCTTGTGATCGACGACGATCAGGTCCGCGTCCTTCCCCACCTCGATCCTCCCCTTGTTCAACCCGAAGACCTCTGCCGGACGCTCGCAGGCCGCCCGGACCAGCGTGCCCAGCGGCACGACGTCCTTCCGGACGAGGTTGAGCATCAATGGCATCATCGTCTCGACCCCCGGCACGCCAGAGGGAGCGGCATCGAAGTCCTCCTCCTTCTCGTCGACCGTGTGAGGGGCGTGATCCGATGCCAGGATGTCGATGCTTCCTCCGATGAACGCATCCATCAAGGCCTCCCTCTCCTCCTTGCTTCTGAGAGGAGGGTTGACTTTGCCCAAAGCCCCGCGCCGGAATCCTTTGTCAAGAAGGAGGTGGTGGGGAGTCACCTCCTTTGTGAATTGGGATCTCGCCAGAGCACTGAGGCTCTTCGCAGAGGAGAGATGACATATGTGGACTCTCGCGCCCGCATCGAGCCTCAAGAGCAGTTCAATCGCGGCGACCTCGGCCTCAACCGGCCTGTTCCTGTCGTGATCCAGGAGGCTCTCCTCCCTCATCTTTCGAATCATTCCCTCCTCCTCGGCATGGACGCTCACGACCTTGCCAGCCCGAGCGATGGAGGACAGGGCTGACGCAATTTCCTTCTCACCTGGGAGGAGCAGCCTACCCGTGGCAGAGCTCATGAATATCTTGTATGCGACGACAGTCCCGGCGATCTGTGACGGATCCTTTGAGGACGCGCAGCCCCCGAACAGCCCGAAATCGACCCATGCTTTCCTCGATACGCTGGCGAGCTTTTCCCTGACTGCATCCGGGCTGATCACGGGAGGGAGTGTGTTCGGCATGTCGAGAACGCAGGACACGCCTCCGAACGCGGCCGAGATGGTGCCTGACTGGAAATCCTCCTTCCTCGTCAGCCCGGGATCCCTGAAATGGACATGCACGTCCACAGCCGCCGGAAGAATCATGCTGTCTCCGAAG
>DYTM01000223.1 GCA_020725985.1 Methanomassiliicoccus sp. | reverse complement strand
GTAGGAGTCATCCAGTTTCCGGAGACCGGCGCCTACTCCTCTTCCTCCCTGTAGAGCTCCTCAGCTTCCTCGACGAAGAGGTCGCTGCCGTACTTCGGCTCGACATTGGCAAGTTTCGCCAGCATCTCCCTGACGATCATGCCCGGCGGGGGACAGCCCGGAATGAAGATGCCGCTCTCCCTGTTCCTGTACTGGCACTTGCCCATCAGAATCAGCCGTTCCCGGGGCTCGGGGTCGACGGCCTTGCCAAGGGCGACGGTCATTCCGCCGATCTTCCTGATGATATCGAGCTCGCCGGAGCGCTGCATCCTCTCTAGTGCAACGCTGAGCCCCCCGGCGCATCCGCTGCAGGGGTCACCCCAGAGTATCTCCACGCCCTCGTATACGCCTTGAAGGGAGAAAGAGGGCTTCTCGAACTCGATGTCGAGCTCGTCAAGATTCTCTCCGATTACGTCGGGCTTGAACGAAGCGAGATCGATTCCCGCCGCCTCGGCGAAGTAGGCGATATGCTTGACCTGGAGGGGGTCGAAACCCATCGCCTTCGAAGTTGCGAAATCGACAGCAAGCGGATCGCGGCCAGCGAGGAGTACCCCGGCGTTTGCCGGCGTACCAGTCAGCGGCCCCTGCCCCTCCTGCCCCACGAGCCCGTCAACAATGATCAGATCGGGCGTTGCCACCGACGCGAGGTCCGCGATTCCCCCATCCAGGCCCATGAAATGAAGCTTCCTCTTCCATTTGTGGGAAATGACCCCCTTCAGGTTCTTCATCGATACGGTGACGAGGGTGTTGATGTGGGTCTTCATGACCGGCATGTTGATGAAGTACTCGCACTCGGCGATGGTGCGGGCGATATCCATCTTCTCGAATACGTGTGGCTTCGGGACCTCGAGGGCGACCACGTCGTCCCTGTTCAAGTCGACCACCCTCAAGTCGAGCTCCCTCGCCAGCTCCATGAACCCGAGCTTGTCGAGGCACTGAATCGTGTCGTTTCCGACCATCGATCCCTCGGCGAGGGTGATGTCGTCGATCCCCAGATCCCTGAGCCATTGGACCACTGCCAGAACGAGCTGGGGGCAGGTCGTGCTTCCGGTCTTCCAGTCCTCGGCCCAGCAGACGTTCGGCTTGAGTACGACGGAGGATACATCAGCAAGATCGCCCTCCGCTCCCAGGGGCCGAATGAGTTTCCCGAACGATCGAGCCACTTCCACCTGAGACTCGACATCATCGCATCTCTGGACGGAGACTCTCCGGTCGATCATGTTCATCGCTCACCCTTGCATGAAACCATTGCCAAGCGCATTGAAGCGTTGCTGGTGGTGCCGTATTTGCAGAACAACGTATTTATTACCTTCCTAGTTCTTCCTGAAGCTACCCACAACAGACCATTCGGCGACGACGATCCGATGGAACGGGGGGATATCATGGACAAGGAATCGCTCAAGTTTCTCGAGGAACTCTGCAACAGCCTGGGACCGGCCGGCTTCGAGCGCGAGACGGCGCTTCTCATGAAAGGCTACGTGCAGGAATGGTCGGACGCAGTCTACGGCGATAGAATCGGCAGCCTTCTGTTCGAGAAGAAGGGTACCGCCGAAAGCCCGACGGTGCTCATACCAGGGCACATCGACGAGATAGGGTTCATCATCACGAGCATCAACGACCAGGGGTATCTGACATTCCATCAGCTGGGGGGATGGTTCGATCAGGGCTTGCTGGGTCAGAGGGTCATCGTGATGAGCAAGAAGGGCAGGCTGAAGGGGGTCATCGCTGTCAAGCCCCCACACCTCATGGACGAGGAGGAGAGAAGCAAGGTCATCAAGAAGGACAAGATGTTCATCGACGTCGGATGTTCCAACAAGGACGAGGCCGAGGAGCTCGGGGTGAGGATCGGGGATGCCGTTGTTCCGGACTCGACCTTCTACACAATGAAGAAGAGGGCGTTCAAGGAGGGGAAGTTCGTCGGAAAGAAGACGCTCGCCTTCGGGAAGGGGTTCGATGACAGGGTTGGCGCGTTCATCGCCGCCCAGGTGGTGAAGACCCTCAGGGAGAAGGGGATCGAGCATCCGAACAGGGTGGTCGGCGCGGCGACGGTTCAGGAGGAGGTGGGGCTCAGGGGGGCGAAGACCGTCTCGAACCTCGTCAAGCCGGATGCGGCGATAGTCCTTGATGTTGATATTGCAGGGGACGTCCCTGGCGTTGAGGTGAAGCAGGCCCAGGCGAAG
>DYTM01000222.1:1637-2224 GCA_020725985.1 Methanomassiliicoccus sp. | reverse complement strand
TCGGTCTCGTCCTCGTGATCATCACATTCGTGTTTGTGGTTCTCGCGATCTCGCTTTCTTATTCCACCGTCAGAAACATCGTCTCCGGCATCGCGATCATGGACGTCAATCCGTTCGAGGCAGGGGACAGGATCAGGATAGCCGACGATCTCGAGTGCGACGTGATCGACAAGGGCCTGGTCTTTACGAAGGTGAAGACGCTCGAGGGCGAGATCGTCGATGTGCCGAATAGCGAACTCATCGAGAGCAGGATATTCAACTACACCCGCTCCGGGACGTACGGCATATCGGTCATCTTCGAGGTCTCGTACGAGATTCCCCATGGAGAGGTGGAGAAGTACGTCAAGGAGGCGGCCGCTCAGGTCAAGGGAGTTCTCGAGGATCCAAGGCCGGACGTGTTCGCACTCGAGATGACGGAGGACAGAATACGATACGAGGTCGTCGCGTTCACAATGGACGCCGCAATGGACCGCAGGATCCGCTCGGATATCATATTCAGGATTCAGGAAGTCTTCCAAGCCCACGGCCGCACCGTGTTGCTTGAGTGAGCCCTCGAGATACGAGTAACTTTCTCGTTCCAGAGTCAC
>DYTM01000222.1:0-1627 GCA_020725985.1 Methanomassiliicoccus sp. | reverse complement strand
TTTATAGAGTTCCCGTCCAATCCTGTCCGGAGGGATGAGGATGCAGGTTGAGCATCAGATATGGTTCCAGCTGACGCTTTTGCTCGTCATATCGGTCCTCAGCCACTTCGTCATCAGCCGGGTTCGGCAGCCGATGGTCGTCGGGGAGATCCTGATAGGGATCCTCATCGGACCGAGCGTTCTCGGTTTCGCCCTCATTGACACCCAGGTCGTCTCGGAATTCGCCCAGCTCGGAGCAATCTCCTCTTCGTCATAGGGCTCGAATCGGATCTGAAGAAGATATACACGAAGCGAAACGTGATCATCGCGACTGGAGGCGTAGTCCTCCCTTGGGTGGCCGGCTATGTCGTCTTCACCGCAATGATGCCCGAAGCCGGCATGGCGGAGGCCCTGTTCGTCGGCGCCGCCTTGGTAGCGACAAGTGTAGCGGTGACCGCAAGCATACTGATGGAACTCGGCATGATATCTTCGCCTGTCGGGACCGCGATCATCGGGGCGGCGGTCGTCGACGACGTCCTCGGGATGCTCGTTCTCGCCGTATCGAAGGGGGCAGCAAGCGGCAACATCGCCTTTCTGGATGTGTCGTACTTCGTCGTGGCGGCAATCGCCTTCATCGTCATCGGAATTTGGATCGGGACACGATACCTCTGCAAAGTCGTCGAGATAGCGGACAAGGAGGGAAAGGAGTTCGGGCTCGAGCACACAGGCTTCGTCCTCGCGTTGGCGATCGGGGTGTTCTATGCTTATATCGCTGAGGTCATCGGGATATCTGCGATCGTGGGAGCGTTCATCGCCGGAACGCTCTTCTCTTCCTCTCCGCTCAAGAAGGAGTTCGACAGGGGCACTCGCTACCTCGGCGCGGTGTTCGTTCCGGTCTTCTTCGTCTCCCTCGGCATACTCTTCGACGTGAGGGGTCTGGCGAATGTCATCGACATCGCCATCGTGATCACAATTGTCGCGGTGTTTTCGAAGCTTCTGGGATGCGGTCTCCCAGCGAAGGCGCTCGGCATGTCGGCGCGGGACTCGGTCGGAGTGGGGATTGGGATGGTCCCCCGGTTGGAGGTGGCGCTCGTCATCGCCCTCTACGGCCTCTCGACGGGTATCATCGGGAATGAAGTCTATTCCATGATAGTCTTCATGGGAATAGCAACGGCGCTCATCACTCCCCCGATATTCCGGCTGCTCTACCGGTCGACCGGGAAGAAGCGGCAGAGCTGGGCGTCGAAGCACCTCAGGAAGTCGAGGTTCAGGAATCCTCTCTGAAACCTACCCGATGATCTCCTGCCCCCTCATGTACGGGCGGAGGACCTCCGGGATCGTGACGGTACCGTCCTTGTTCTGGTAGTTCTCCAGGACAGATACGACCGTCCTCGGCAGGGCAATCCCGGATCCGTTGAGCGTGTGGACGAACTCGCTCTTCAGATGCGGCTCGGGACGGTACTTGATCCTCGCCCGCCTCGCCTGGAAGTCGGTGAAGCAGCTGCAGGACGAGACCTCGAGCCATGACCCGCTCCCGGGGGCGTGGGTCTCGATGTCGTAGGTCTTCGCCGACGCGAATCCCAGGTCGCCGGTGCAAAGGGACCGGACCCTGTATGGAAGTTGCAGTCCGCTGACTATCGCCTCCGCG
>DYTM01000221.1:1310-2233 GCA_020725985.1 Methanomassiliicoccus sp. | reverse complement strand
GCTCGTACTTGACCTTGAGCCCCTCGTCCTTCTTGTCCAGAACGACGATCCGGCCGTGGGAGCGTATGTTCTCCCCCATTGTGTAGAAGTTGTCCTCCCACCTCTGCTTCACCTTCTCGATGTCCGTGAGGAGCTTGAGGCAGCATCCGTAGATCTCGGCCTTCTTCGTATAGAGGAACCTGTCCTGGAAGAGCTCGAAGAGCTCGTCCTTCTCCTCGGGGGTGATGATCTCCGTCTCGTAAATCATTGTCTCCACCATATGCTGACTAGCGACTTCGACCTATTGAAACGTGCTGGGGCTATCTCAGAGGCGCTTTCTGGTCCTCGGCGAATCCGCTTTCTTCAGCGCCACAAGGTCGCTGAGTATCGCGCTCGCCGTCTCCAGCTTCCCCGCGCCCCTTCCGGCGACGGTGATTTCACCGGCCAAATCGGTCTGGATCTGGACGATGTTGAGCGTTCCTCCAATGCTCAGAGGATGTCCCATCGGGACGAGTCGGGGAGAGACCTCGAGGCGATTGCTCGACACCTCGGCTATGAGCCTGATAACCTTCTTCTCCTCCGCTGCCAGGGAGACGGCTTCCTCTGTGACGCCGGTGATGCCCACCCTCTTCACCTCCCCGTAGGTCCTGTCGAGACCGAAGATGGCATTTGCCAGTATGGCTGCCTTGCATGCGCTATCCACGCCCTCGATGTCGTAGGAGGGGTCCTTCTCCGCGATCCCGATCTCCTGCGCCTCCTTGAGCGCCTGGGAGAACGGGTGTCCCTCCTCCTTCATGCGGTGGAGGATGAAGTTGCTCGTCCCGTTGAGAATTCCCCGGATTGAGGCGATCCTCTCCCCCATGAGCAACTCCCTCGACAGATTCACGATGGGCGTCGCCCCCCCGACTGTCGCCTCGAATCGCAACTGAACGCCATTCTTCTCG
>DYTM01000221.1:0-1300 GCA_020725985.1 Methanomassiliicoccus sp. | reverse complement strand
GAACTTGAGGGCAAATGGCCCCTTGTTGGAGGTGACGACGTGCCTGCCAGCCCTCAGCGCGTCCAGCATGTTCCCGTAGCCCGGCTCCCCGTCCTCTATGTTCGTCGGGGTAACCTCGACCAGAACATCGTACTCAAGGTCCTTGATCATGCTCTTCGATTCTTCCCCCAGATCCGCCTTCCCCACTCTTCCGGTCGACAGCTTCCTGGCGGCCAGCTCTCCGCCTTTCAGTCCCTTCGCCGCTGTCACGTATGAAGAGGAGTCGAAGACTCCCACTATCCGCAGATCCTCGCCGAACCGCTCCGAGAACCACTCCGCCCTCAAGTCCACCATCTCGGCCACTCCCTGGCCGACGACTCCAAATCCGGCGATGAGGAGATCCATTCTCACTCCCCCAAGCCGCGGATAAGAAGAAAACCAGCCCTCTTCCCCCTCTTCTCAAGGAATCGCTCGACCTTCTCCACCGCTTCCCTCCTCCTCACCTTGCCGATGACGAGGGCAGCTTTGCCGTCGGAGGCGGCGGAGACCGAGTATCGGAGGTCAACCGACTCAAGATCCTCCATCGACTCGATCCTGTCGACGATGCTGTTCAGCTCCTGCGGGGATATCTCACCCACCAACAGGCACTCGATCGGGAATGTCTCGTACAGCGAGCCAAACCTCGCCACATCGATTTCCCTTTCCCTCCAGGTGTCGAGGATGCGCTCGAGGGTCTTGTCCGATCTGATCTCGAAGGTGACGTTGACGGTGATGTGTCCCCCAACCACAACGTCCCTGTGGTGCACGACTCCCACAATATTCCCTCCGTTGGTGGAGATCGGCTCCAGGGCGAGTATCAGCTGGCCCGGCACGTCCTTGAGACGGAGTTCGACGTTCACCTTCAATCGAGACACCTCACAGCCGCGCCAATAGCAGCAGGCTGAGGTAATTCGTCCTTGATACTAAATAGCATTCGTTTCCGCCCTGGCGAGCTACTTCGGTCATGAGGGGCAAAAGTAGAATAGGAACGCGGAGGCTGATAATACCGGGAATAGGAGGAATTGGGCATGGTGTCGATAACCTTCTTCGGGGGAGCGGGCGAGGTGGGAGGGAACAAGTTTCTCTTGAAGACGAAAGAATCGTCCGTCTTCCTTGATTTCGGCAAGAACTTCGCGAGGGAGAAGATGTTCTACGAGGAGCCGTTTCTCAAGCCCAAGAGAAGGGACCACCTCGTCGATCTTGAGATCCTGCCCCCAGTCGAGGGTGTGTACAAGGATGAGAAGTCAGAAGCCATTATCGACGGCGTCATCCTTTCCCACGC
>DYTM01000220.1 GCA_020725985.1 Methanomassiliicoccus sp. | reverse complement strand
ATCTCAACCCCGAGATCGCTGTGATTCGCGCGCTTACCGAAGTTGCCCAAAGCAGGCTGACCCAGATCCACGGGGCAAGGGAGGATACGGTCAAGGGAAGGTTCAGGCAGCAGCTCGGATACGAGAAAACGAAGGAGTTGAATCCGCTCTGGTTCTCCCCCTCCGTGAGGGAGAAGGCTCTCTCCGAGTTCAAGGCAGCGGACACTCCTGACATCTACGAGGACATCAAGATCGTGCTCGATAGATTGGCCAGGAGGGGGTTCAAGAGGGCTATCGCCGTCGACCTCACCCGAAAGGAGCTGGGGGTGCCGGTCGTCCGGACGATTGTGCCGGGGATGGAGGTCTTCTCGATGGACGAGGACCGGACGGGTCCCCGGCTGACCGGGGGGTCAGATTGAAACCAGTCGTCTTCCTCGGACCAAGCCTCTCTCACACGGAGGCGAGAAGGATTCTCGATGCCGAGTATCGGCCCCCGATCAGGAGGGGCGATCTTCTGAATCTTCCGCCGGAAGTGGACATCGTCGGCATTGTTGACGGCGTCTTCATGAGCGAAATCCTATCGCTTCTCGAAACGGGGACGAAGGTGGTTGGGGGCGGGAGCATGGGGGCGCTGAGGGCGGCGGAGCTCGGGGGCTTCGGCATGAAGGGGGTGGGAGAGGTGTTTGAGATGTATGCGAGGGGGGAGATCGATGGAGATGACGAGGTCGCTCTCATCTTCAATCCGGAGACCCTCGACCCTCTTTCCGAGCCTCTGGTGAACATACGATGCAATCTTGCATCGGCCGCGAAAGCCGGGGTCCTTTCGGACCTTCAGGCTCATGTGCTTCTGCGTACTCTCAAGGAGACCTACTTCCCCAATCGCACCTTCTCCCTTCTGTTCGAGATAGCGAGGAGGGAGTTGGGGGACACGGTCGCGGGAAGGGTGCGAGAGCATGTCGAAACAAGCGGGAGAAATGTGAAAAAATCAGATGCCTTGATGGTTATCGCAACCATCAAAAATTTAATTCAGAATTCAGAATAATAAATATCCGTTAAGGGAAAAAAGACACTTGTCTGGCTTCGGAGTGCAGGTAATCAATTGTTTAGTCTGGATGGACTATCCATCCATAACCAAACTTATAAGGTAGGTTGCTTTAACGAATTTGTGCAAGGGGACCGATTTTCATCGATTGAGCGTTTTTCTCTGTCGATGAGAGTCGGGGCATAAACTAGGAGGTATTGAATGGCGAAATACAAGGACAAGGTGGACTTGTATGACGACAGAGGCAAGCTGATTGAGAAGAATGTGCCGCTGGAAGCCATCAGTCCTCTGTACAACCCTGCTATAAAGCGAACTGCATCCTTGGCCAAGCGAGTGGTTGCAGTCGACCTCGCGGGTCTTGAGAAGAGCCTCAAGACCGGCAAGGTCGGCGGTGCCCACATAAAAGGCAAGGAGATCGACGCCCCGGTTGTTGCGAACGCGCAGAAGATCGCAAAGAGGGTCCGCGACATACTGAAGGTCGGCAAGGACGACGACTCCGAAGTCAGCGTCCTTGGCGACGGGAAGAAGATGATCGTTGTCGTTCCGACTGCCAGGCTCGAGGCCGGTGTCGAGTACACGACCGGCTTCACAGCGACTGCGGCAGCGGTAACGCAGGCGATCATCGACCTCTTCGACGTCGACATGTTCCGAGCGAACATGGTCAAGGGAGCAGTCTGGGGGAGGTATCCTCAGACACTCAACTTCTTGGGTGCCAACATCAAGTCAATTCTTGAGGTGCCCCAGAACAACGAGGGAGCAGGGTACGCACTGAGGAACATCATGGCGAACCATATCGTGGCGCTGAGTGGCAGGAATGCCATGAACGCAGCCGCCCTGTCGTCTATATTTGAGCAGACAGCGATGTTCGAAATGGGAGACGCGATCGGACCGTTCGAGCGAATGCACCTGTTGGGCTTGGCCTACCAGGGACTGAACGCGAACAACATGGTGTACGAGATCGTCAAGGAGAACGGAAAGACCGGCACCGTCGGATCGGTTGTGGAGTCTCTCGTCGGAAGGGCGATCGAGGAAAAGGTCATAAAGGTGAAGGAGAAGTTGCCGTCGGGCTACAAGGTCTACATGACCAACGACATTCCCCTGTGGAATGCCTACGCCGCCGCGGGTATGCTGTGCGCGATCATGGTGAACTGCGGGGCCGCGAGGGCTGCGCAGGGTGTGCCGTCGACGATTCTCTACTACAATGACCTGCTTGAGCATGAGACTGCCCTGC
>DYTM01000219.1 GCA_020725985.1 Methanomassiliicoccus sp. | reverse complement strand
CTGATAGGGTCACGAAGTCCAGCGGAAGGACAACCTGGAACGCCTCAGAAGAATCTTCTCGGATGGTCCGGATTCCGGATATCAGGGAGCACTTCTCTAGTTGTTCAGTCGGGTTTGATCGATCCCTCCGACCCCGAGATAGTCTGGGTACTCCTCGACCTCGTCGCCCTCCGATTCGACGACGATGCTGAAGAGCATGCTGACGATCTCCCGCATCTGTTTCAGCTCGCTTCTCAGTTCGTTGATCTCACGAACCAGGTCTTCGGTGGTCTTTGTCATCAGTTCTCCCTGCTCCTGTTTAACAACGATGGTGGATATATCTTTTTGCACCTGCCGTCAGAAACTGATAGTGTTTCCCGACCAATCCAGATGGTCAAGACGCGGTCGCCGCCCTGCCTCCACGGACTACGAAAAACGGGGTCGGGAAAACTAGAACTTGACCTCACCATAATCGTCCGATGTCTTCCTATTCTCGGTCCTATCGCACGTCGCGCAGTACAAGGCCTTGTTCTTCTTCTTCAGCGGCGCCCTGCACCGCTTGCAGAGTGCTAGCACGACGCCAAGATGGGGACCCACCGTCGAAAGCTGCACGGACGGCTTTACCTGCAGCACCTTCGCCCTGACGACGTCGCTCGGCCTCAGCTCTCTTCCGACCTCCTGCGTGTAGGCTGACGAGACCTTCGAGATATGGATCGTCGCGCTGGTGTCCCCGGTGACGTTCCTCTCCTCCCCCTCGACGGCGATGATTTCGCAGATGGCCATGCTGTTCCTCACGTCTGTCACCTCCGCGAACACAGCGTCCCCGATCTTGAGCGTCACTGGGGGGTTCTTCGCCACGACACTTGCGATCTTCTCATCCAGGTCCAGCTCGAGTTCGCCGAACAGTGCCGAGAGGATCTTCCCGTTCTCCTCGTAGGTTCCCTCTCCGGGGATGAACTCCTCGACGACTGCGACCTCTTCACCTGGCAAAACAGCTCTCTTCTCTTTCATTGCAGCTCACCCAGTCTTTGAATGCAAAGCAGCACAACTTCGAATTCTTTCTTCTCCCTTGTGTGGAACGCAAACATATGCGGTATCTCGAATTTATACCTTTTCTGGAGGGCTACTCGGCCCCCCAGCTCCGAGACGAGGTTGTGAACGAACTCCTCCGTCTCGGCTAGATGGAACGAATACACCTTCTCCGCGATCGACATCGCCGTCACGAGGAAAGGACGGTCCGCACCCCTCTTCTGCGCCCCGAATGGGGGGTTCTGAAAGACAGTGTCAACTCTGGCACTGAATCGCGCGACATCTGCCCGGACGAACTCCACCGTCGCGCCCCGCTCCGCCGCGTTCCTCCTCGCCTCCGCCAACGCCACCGGATCAATGTCCACCCCCACGGACAGCTCCGAGCCGAGGCCAAACGCTCCGATGGCGAAGATGCCGTTACCGCAGCCCAGGTCCATCACCACCTTCCCTTCGATGTCCCCTCGCGCATGCGCCGTGAAAAGGACGTCAGCCGCAATGTTGGCGGGCGTGGAGTACTGCTCGAGTTCCGCCTTCGGCGTCGAGAAGGGCGGGATGGATTGAAGTATCATCTCCAGCGTCTTCTTCTTCATCTCAGCCTACTGCAGACCGAGGCCGGATATCAACCCTTCGCCTCATGCAGGAAAGAAGGTCAGCGCCTCAGTCCGAGGTTGAGAAAATCCGCGCTCGTCAGGATCCCGATGACCGCGCCCTTTCGCGAGACGAGAATTGCCTCCTGCCGCTGGAGGTGAAGCGAAGCGAGCTCGATCGGGGTCTCCTCGCTCAGGATTGGGAATGGCTCCTCCATGATCTCCGAGACGGGCGTCTGCATTACCCCCTCGTATGTCTGCCTCTTCGATCTTGTCTCCTCGATGGTATAGTCCCTGAGGCCGTCGTCGGTGATGCTTCCCACGACTCGGTCCCCCACCAGGACCGGGAGCTGCGTGAATCGTCCGTTGACCATCTTGTCCACAGCCTCCCCGATCGTCTGCTCGGGCGATATGGACACGACGCCCCTCGCCGCAAGATCCCCGACCGTCAGCTGGGCTCCGGACTTCTCACCGCTCGTCTTTCTCTGCTTGATGACCTCCTCGAACGCCTCGAATATTCTCCTCACATTCCCGTAGGAGGGGTCGATCCCTCCCTTCTCTATCTTCGCGATGAGGGATTGGCTCACCCCGGCCATCGCAGCCAGCTCTCTTTGGGAGAGTCCGAGCTTCTCCCTCACCTGCCTGATCTTCTCAAGATCGGGAAGCTG
>DYTM01000218.1 GCA_020725985.1 Methanomassiliicoccus sp. | reverse complement strand
TCATGAACGGGATCGCAAACGGAGGCGGGGTGATGGGGACAATCCTGGTCGGTTTCGCGGTCGCCCTCACCTCCTCCTACGACATAGGCCTCGCCGTGATGGCGTTCTTCCAGGTCATCGGGGCCCTTCTCATCCTCTCGTTCCGACGAGGTCGGAGGGCGCGGGGGGCAGCGTCGCAGGAATCTTTAACCTAGAATTCCCTACTCATGGAAGGTGTTCTTCTCATGAAGTACAGTATAACAGGGGACAATCTGCAGTTCGCGAACATCGAGATCGCGCCGGGTGAGGTGGTATTCGCCGAGGCAGGAAGCATGGCCTACATGACCGGCAACGTCGCGATGGATGCGAAGATGCGAGGCGGGCTGTTCAAAGGCTTCAAGAGGAAGCTGACCGGCGAGTCGTTCTTCCTCACGCACTTCTCCGCGGAGGGGGGTCCAGGGATCGTGGCATTCGCCGGGAGGGTGCCGGGCAAGATCATGGCGCTCGACCTGAGGGGAGGGAAGCAGTTCATACTGCAGAAGGACTCGTTCCTGTGCGCCGAGGATCAGGTAGACTTCGACATCGCCTTCCAGAAGAAGCTGGGCGCGGCCCTGTTCGGAGGGGAAGGGCTCATCCTCCAGCGCGTCTGGGGCGAGGGGACGGTTTTCATCAACGGCTGCGGGGATTTCATCGAGTTCTCGCTCGAGCCGGGGCAGCTCATGAAGATCTCGACCTCTCACGTCGTCGGCTGGGAGACGAGCGTCGAGTACGACATCCAGTCCGTCGGGGGCATAACGACCGCCTTCTTCGGCGGGGAGGGCCTGTTCGTCACCACGCTGAGAGGGCCGGGGAGGGTCATCATACAGTCCCTCACCCTCGCCAAGCTGGCGAACTCCCTTGTTCCCTACCTCCCGACGAGGGGGGATCAGCCGCTGCTGAGGATTGGTTGAGATGCTCACGAAAGCCGTCGCCGCGGTGCTCGCGATCGTGCTCCTCATCGCCGCCTGCTTCATCGTGTTCTTCCTGCTCGTCGGACTTCCGTTCATAATAGCAGCGATCGCGTTCGTGGTGTTGGCCGTGGTGGTCATCGTCTTCCTCCTCTTCCTTCTCGGCATCATCCTCGGCATCCCCTACTACTTCCTGAAAAGGGGGGCGAGGTCCGAGAGCGGGTCCTACGAGCTGGGAGAGGTGAAGCCAGTCAGGGAGGATGAAAGGAAGTAGTCCCGTCACGGCAAACATTATCCTATGCGATCGCCTTTCCAGTCTGTGGAGAAGATCCGGTTCGGCTGCGCCTCTCTGGATGAGATGCTCGATGGAGGAATCGAGCCCGGCTGCCTCACCCTCCTCTACGGCGAGGCGGGGACTGGGAAGACGAGCATCTGCCTCCTCCTCGCCTGTAACGTCGCTCGGAAAGGGAAGAAGGTGGCTTATGTCGACACGGAGGGGGTTTCAATCGACAGGCTCAGCCAGACCGCGGGAGATGACTTCGAGACGATAATCAAGGACATCCTCTTCAGCGAGGTCCACAGCTTCGATGAGCAGGAGAGGATGGTTGACAAGACCGTCAAGATGGCGGAGGGAAACGCCGAGATAGGGATGATTGTCCTCGACTCTGCGACGATGTACTATCGCCTGACGAGCCGGCAGGAGGAGCGTTCCGAGAGGAAGTCGATCGCCGGGCAGACGGTCAAGCTCCTGGGCGTGGCGAGGAAGATGAGCATTCCTGTCGTCCTCACCTCCCAAGTCTACACCGATGTGGAGAGGGGCACGCACGAGGCGCTGGGCGGGCACGCCCTCCACCACAACGCCAAGGCGATCGTCCGTCTGGAGAAGATCTCTCCCGGGAAACGGAGGGCGGTCCTGATGAAGCACCGGCACCTGGCAGAGGGGAGGAACGCGGAGTTCAGACTGACCAACGCAGGCATATCCTGCTAGCCTTCTTGTCAATCAAGTCCTTCTTCCGACGGCGAAGTCCACGAGCGCGCTCAGAGCCCTCTTCTCCCTGCTCTCGCGGAGGCACCGGAGCCGGTGCTTAGCCTCCTCCACGAAGTCGAGCGCGGTCTTTCTAGCGAAGTCGATGCTCCCTAGCTCCTTGAGAAGGCCGACAGCCCAGTCCACCTCGGCCTTCGTTGCCTCGGCCTTCCCGAGTACCGAGAGGAGCCTCTCCTTCCTCCTGACATCTCCCCTTCTCCCGAGCTCCTCCAGCGCATGGAGAACGATGAGCGTCCTCTTCCCGTTCCTGATGTCCGATCCGATCGGCTTGCCCAGGTCCTTCTCCTCCCCGGTGATGCCC
>DYTM01000017.1:11330-13071 GCA_020725985.1 Methanomassiliicoccus sp. | reverse complement strand
CCTGATGCACCTTCGAGTGGCGGGGAGTCTGGAGGGCGTGAGAGATTATGACAAGGTTTAAATAGGCTATCTCCGATACGAAGGGACGATGCAGACCACCGCCCTGACTCCCGTATCGGTTTCTATCCTGGTCAGCGTGCAGGTTTTGGTCGTGTGACAGGGGAAGCTGTCCTTCTGGGACGGTGTTCCCCGGCGATTGTATGTGAGGAGGTTGAATGAGAGGCTCGGAAGTTCTCATCAATGTTCTGCGCGACGAGGGCGTGGATGTCGTGTTCGGTTATCCAGGCGGAGCCATGCTCCCCCTCTACGACGATCTGATGACCTCGGACGTGAGGCACATCCTCGTCCGTCACGAGCAGTGCGCGGCCCACATGGCTGACGGCTACGCCCGGACATTGAAGAGGCCGGGAGTGTGCATGGCGACCTCCGGGGCGGGAGCTACGAACCTCGTGACTGGGATCGCAACGGCCTTCCTTGACTCCTCGCCGGTCATCGCGCTGACGGGGCAAGTTCCCACGGGAATCATCGGGAACGACGCGTTCCAGGAGGCCGACATCTTCAGCCTCATGATACCGATCACCAAGCACAACTTCAGGGTCATGAGCTCCGCGACGCTCGCCAGCGACCTCCGGAGCGCCTTCTCGATCGCGAAGACCGGCCGTTACGGGCCTGTTCAGGTAGACCTGCCGAAGGACATACTAATGAGCGAGGTCCCTTCCCCGATCGAAGGGAAGAAGGTCCCGGGCAACGGCGCCAGGGAGAGTCTTGATGAGATGCCCCAGGCAGTCGCTCTGCTCGAGTCGGCGGAGCGACCGCTCATCCTCGTCGGCGGGGGGGCTATCTGGTCTGGCTGCGGGCCAGACATCATCAGTCTGGCGGAGATGATCATGTGTCCGGTCGCCACCACCCTCATGGGGAAGAGCGCGGTGCCGGAGGATCATCCGCTCGTGCTCGGGATGGTGGGGATGCATGGAAGGAGGGTCGCCAACTACGCCCTCGAGGAGTGTGACGTCCTCCTTGCCATGGGGACGAGGTTCAGCGACAGGATGATCGGCGAACCGGCCTCCTGCAGGACCCAGGTCATCCACGTCGACATCGACTCTGGGGAGATGGGGAAGAACGTGAGGCCGACCGTCAGCCTCGTCGGCGATGCCGGGAAGGTTGTGAGATCGTTCCTCTCCTCCATCAGAATGAAACGGGCTGGAGGAGAGTGGCCGGAGAGGATGGGCCTGCTGAAGAGACAGTGCGCCTGCGACACCGACCTCCCTGACAACCCCATCAAGCCGCAGAAGGTCATCCACGATCTTTCGAAATATCTGCCGGACGACGCGATCGTCACGACCGAGGTCGGTCAGTGCCAGATGTTCGCGGCGCATCACTTCGAATGCAGGGGAAAGAGGACATTCATCACCCCGGGCGGGCTGGGCACGATGGGCTTCGGCCTCCCGGCGGCAATCGGCGCGAAGGTGGCCGCCCCCGACAGGGCGGTCGTCGACGTCGCCGGGGACGGGAGCCTCCTGATGGTCTGTCAGGAAATGGCGACGGCCGTCGAGGAGAACGTGCCGGTCTTCATATGCCTGCTCAACAACGGAAGGCTCGGGATGATCAAGCAGCTTCAGACGATGTTCTACGGCAGGAGGCTCTTCGCCGAGAGCCTCGGCTCTTCCCCGGACTTCGTCAAGCTCGCTGAGGCGTTCGGGGTCAGGGCCGTCAGAGTCCAGGATCCAAGGGACCTGGCGAG
>DYTM01000017.1:9789-11320 GCA_020725985.1 Methanomassiliicoccus sp. | reverse complement strand
CGTCTGGGTCGACAGGGACGAAGAGATACTGCCGGTCACGCTGAGGACCGAGGGCGGGACGAAGGTTATCGCGGGCAACTGCGCATGGAAAGGAGTGTGCTGAAGGTGGAAGTAATCTCGATGATAGTCAACGACCAGTTCGGGGTCATGCAGCGGGTCATGGGAGAGTTCACCAGGAAGAAGATCAACGTCGAGACGATCGTCGTTGGGAAGTGCGAGATCCCCGACAAAGCGAGGATAGTGCTCACCGTCAAGGATAAGAGGTCGGCGGGGCAGGCGGTCGAGAGGCTCACCCGGCTTCAGGACGTGATCGAGGTCGAGATCATTGACGAGACGAGGCATGAGGCCTATGCGCTCGTCTCCAACTCGTTCGGCAAGGCCCGCCTCATCGGGAGCATTCAGGAAGTGGACAGCATGGTCGAGACCACCAAGCCCGAGAGGTTCGTGAAGACGGTCAACGCCCTGTGATTTCGGCGTTTCCATCTGAATGTTTTTAACGGCAGGAAGTCTATCTGCTCTCGTCTAGGGCCGCTTATCGGAGGAAGGAAGATGGAACCAACCAAGAAGATCTGGATGGACGGCAAGATGGTCGATTGGGAGAAGGCGAACGTGCACGTCCTCACCCACGGACTCCACTACGGAGGAGGGGTGTTCGAGGGGATCAGGGTGTACGAGACGGCCAAGGGCCAGGCGATATTCCGGCTCCGGGATCACATGATCCGCTTCTACGACTCGGCAAAGGTCATCGAACTCAAGATTCCCTACTCGCTCGACAAGCTCTGCGAGGCGGTCAAGGAGGTGGTCAGGGTAAACGGGCCGAAGGTCGATTACATCCGGCCGATCGCCTACTATGGTACAGGAGCGGTTGGTCTCAATCCAATTCGGCTGCCAACCAAGGTGGCGATCGCCTGCATGTTCATGGGCCCGTACCTTGGGGATGATCAGCAGCGGAACGGCGCGAGGCTCATCACCTCCTCCTGGGAGAAGCCCTCGAACAGGGCGGCCGCGCTGAACGCGAAGATTTGCGGCAACTACATTAACTCGGTCCTGGCCCGGCTGGAGGCGGTGAGGAAGGGGGCGGACGAGGCCCTCATGCTCGACTCCGTCGGGAATGTAGCCGAGGGGACGGGCGAGAACCTGTTCATGGTGAAGAATGGAAGGATCTCGACCCCCGGCATGGCGTCGGGCATCCTGGGCGGGATCACCAGGGACTCGATCCTGCAGCTTGCGCCGGATCTCGGGTTCGGGGTGACGGAGAGGAACATCACCCGCTCAGAGCTGTTCGTCGCGGACGAGGTCTTCTTGACAGGCACGGCTGCTGAGGTCCTTCCTGTGAGGGAGATCGACGACAGGCCGATCGGCGGAGGGAAGCCCGGCCCCATCTCGCTGAAGATCCAAAGGGCCTTCTCCGAGGTGACGAAGGGGAAGAACAAGAAGTACGCTCACTGGCTCGACTACCTGAAGTGAGGCTTCACCCCTCAGAAGCCTCGTTTATCCTGATGAGGTAGGCGTTCTCCTCCTCCCTAGCCAG
>DYTM01000017.1:5758-9779 GCA_020725985.1 Methanomassiliicoccus sp. | reverse complement strand
TGTTTCCCATCCAGGTAGAGCTCCAAATCGGTCACGACGACGTCTCTCCCCCTGATCTTGCTGTCGAGCCAGCTTCTGAAGACGCCCTCGATTGCCGTTGCGCTGTCCACCCCCTCCGCGTCCTCGATGTAACCGCTGAACGCCGTCAGGTCCTCGTGGGTCCCCTGCTCCTTCCACCTGATCTCTACCCTTGCCATCAGGCCATATATGGCAACGGTCGGGAGGTAAAGCCTTCGGTCCCTCGTGTCTTTCAAAGAAGGGGAAACAGAAACGCTAATGCTTGTTGAACTCACTAGGCAATGAGCGGAAGCGGAGGAAGTAGGGGGCGCCTAGTCATGATTTGCCCGACCTGCGGCTCTGTGAGTACAATACCCGAGATCAGGTTGACTGAGAACGAGGTCTACTACTGCTGCTGTTGCGGCTGTCACTTCATCGGCGAGAAGTCGGTGAAGGACTGGAAGTGACCGCGGGAGCTGCGGCGGCTCTCGGAGACTGGCGAGTGCCGAGACAGTAGGTCGCACGCCCGTTCCGCGTTTCAATGACTTGTCGCCTGCAACACGGGAATGACGTAGTCAGATCGATGTTGTATGTCGCTATTCGTTTTCGAATCTGAGCTTTTCGTGCCAGTAACGCCTCTGTCCGTAAAACCATATATACGGCGGACTCTAGTACTTCTGAAGAAGGGAGAAGAGGAGGGGAATGCATGTATGAGATCCGCTTCCACGGCAGGGGCGGCCAGGGTGCAGTGATGGCCGCTCAGGCGCTTGCGGAGGCCGCCGTCCTGGAAGGCTACTACGCCCAAGCCTTCCCGTACTTCGGGGCAGAGAGGAGGGGCGCCCCGGTGAGGGCCTTTGCCAGGATCGATGAGACGAAGATCAGCCTCAAGTCCCAGATATACGAGCCGGACATACTCGTCATCCTCGACGAGTCGCTTCTCGAGATTGAGCCGGTCGCGGAGGGTCTCAAGTCCGAGGGAAGCGCGGTCATTAACTCGGAGAAGAAACCGGAGGAGATCGACCTCGGGGTGGAGGTTCAATGCGCGGCCGTGGACGCGACGACGGTCGCGCTCGAGACGATAAAGGCCCCGATAGTGAACACCTCCATCCTCGGCGCATTCGCCAAGATCCAGGATTTCGTTCCGCTCGAGTCGATACTGAACGCGATCATGAACCGGTTCGGGGAGAAGCTCGGTCATCAGGCGGGGGTGATGAACACGAGCGCCGCGAAGCTCGCATACGACCGGGCGGTCGTTGGGAGGACGAGGGGAACGAGGGAACTCGTTCGGAAAAAGGAATGGCTTCCTCCGTGGAACGAGATACCTCCAGGGACCGCTCTCGCGCCTGTGAACGTCGGGGGTGTGGACATCGGCCCGGGCAGTGCATGGCAGAACTTCACCGGTACCTGGCGAACGAGTTCGCCGAGGTACATCAAAGAGAAATGCATCCGCTGCCTGAGGTGCTGGTTCTCCTGCCCTGAGGGGTGCATCGAGAGGCAGGACGACGACTACGAGAAGTGGGACTACAGGTACTGCAAGGGCTGCGGCATCTGCGCCGAGGTCTGCCCCGTCCAGGCGATCGAGATGGTGCGGGGGGTGATGGAGTGGTGATGAAGGTCATCAGCGCGGACCATGCCGTCGCTCACGGCGTCAGGCTCGCGCGCGCTGAGGTCATTCCGGCATTCCCGATTACCCCGCAGACTCTGATCGTTGAGTTGATCTCCGAGTTCATCAACGACGGGGAGCTGGACGCGGAATTCATGCCGGTCGAGAGCGAGCACAGCGCGATGAGCGCCGCAATCGGCGCTTCGGCCGGAGGGGCAAGGGCGTTCACCGCCACATCTTCCCAGGGGCTCGCGCTCATGCACGAGATGCTGTACGCTGCTCCACAGAACAGATTGCCGGTCGTCATGGCTAACGTGAATAGGAGCCTCGGGGCGGCGTCGGGCATATGGCTCGAGTACAACGACTCGATGCCAGAAAGGGAGTCGGGCTGGCTGCAGGTCTATATCGAGGACAACCAGGAGGCGCTTGACATGATCATCCAGGCGTACAGAATCGCCGAGGACAGATCGGTCATGCTGCCGGTCATGGTCTGCCTCGACGGCTTCGTCCTTTCCCATACGGTGGAGAGGGTCGATCTTCCGAGCCAGGAGGCTGTCGATTCCTTCCTGCCGAAGTTCAGGCCCCTGAACGTCCTCGACCCCGAGGATCCGAAGTTCATCAATCCTGTCACGCCCCCTGAGTTCACCATGGAGATGAGGTATCAGCTTGACAGGGCGATGGAGGGGTCGAGGGAAATCATCCAAAAGGTCGACGGCGAGTATGCCAAGGTCACCGGAAATCGCTACGGGGGACTGTTCGACCTCTACAACATGGAAGGCGCCGAGACCGCGCTCGTCACCTTGGGCACGGCGACGAGCACGGCGAAGGTGGTGGTGGACCGGCTGAGGGAGAAGGGGAAGAAGGTCGGCCTTGTCAAGCTTCGATTTGTGCGCCCCTTCCCCGCACGGGAACTCCTGGAGGCGACGAGGGAACTGAAGGCTCTCGGCGTCTTCGATCGGTCTATATCATTCAATGGCTTCGGCCCGGTGTTCACCGAGGTGAGGAACGCTCTCCACTCTGTCACTTACCCAATCACAAACCACATTGCCGGACTGGGAGGCCGGGACATCACCTTCGAGCAGGTGATGCATATGTTCGATATTGTCAGGAAGAGCGCCGAAGGGGAGGGGACGAGGGAATGCACATGGCACGGTCTGAGGGGGGCGATGGAATGAACGAGACGAAGCAGATGAAGTCGATTCGGGACATTCCACGGGACGATTACTTCGTCCGAGGGCACGGCGCCTGCCCAGGCTGCGGGGTCGCGATCGCAGTGAAGAATATCGCGAGGATGCTCGGCCCCAATACAACGGTCTACGTCCCAGCGAGCTGCCTCGTCGTCTTCTCAGCACTGTATCCAACCTGCGCCTGGAAGGTGCCGTACTTCTACACGGCTTTCGAGAACACCGGGGCGGTCATCGCCGGGATCAAGGCTGCGTACAAGCGCAGGGGAAAGGACACCGTCGTCGTAGGAATGGCCGGGGACGGGGGCACCTTCGACATCGGCCTCCAGGCCCTGTCGGGGGCGGCCGACAGGAACGACGATGTGATCTACGTCTGCCTGGACAACGAGGCATATATGAACACCGGCATCCAGAGGAGCGGCGCTACCCCGTTCGGCGCCTGGACGACGACTAGCCCGATCGGCAAGAAGATACAGGGGAAGAGGGAGTTCAAAAAGGACTTGGACGCGATCGTTGCGGCACATGGTATCCCGTACATGGCGACGCTCTCGATCGCGCATTTCAACGACTTCGTCAGGAAGGTTCAGAGGGCGAAGGAGGTCAAGGGCTTCCGGTTCCTTCACGTCCTCACACCCTGCGTCCCCGGCTGGCGGTCCGAGGCGGCGAAGAGCGTCACGATTGCGAAGCTGGCAGTCGAGACGGGGATGTGGACGCTCTACGAGGTGGATCAGGGGGAGGAGAAGCTCACCTACAAGCCGAAGACGATGGTCCCGGTGAAGGAGTACCTCCAGCTTCAGGGGCGGTTCAGGCACATGAGCGAGGAGGACATCACCACGCTGCAGAACTGGGTCTGCAAGAAGTGGAAGGAGCACTTCTACGAAGAGATCCCCGTCCCGCCCTGTGAGCTCGAGAAGGGGAAGAAGGATCTCATCGTGGACGAGGATCCCCTGCACGGCGTGTGATCTCCCCTGCTCTCGGACAGAATAGTCCAATTCGACCGCACAGCCCGCGCCACGATTCATGCTCGCTCCATTCATCCGAGTTCGCTTGATGTCGAATTGGGCCTTGTCATCGAATGACACACTTCATATATCTGGCAGTGCTTCGGGAAGAGGAGGTCGTCATGCCAATGGACTTGACCATGCGGTTCGTAGACAGGCTCGCTGATCGAGTGGCAGCGAACGTGTCATTCGTCCGGGTGAGAAGGCTCGAGGACGTCCTTCCTGAACGGGCGGAG
>DYTM01000017.1:3406-5748 GCA_020725985.1 Methanomassiliicoccus sp. | reverse complement strand
TCGCACTGAACATCCGTGTCCCGTTCTGCGCCCAGAGGTGCGCTTACTGCGCCCTCCCTGGGGAGGGCTACGACGAGAAGCTGGCGAGGATCTTCCTGGCGGGTTTGAATGAGGAGCTGCGCATCTACGCAGAGTACATCGGGCGGACGACTGTCGAGCGGGTGTATCTCAGCGGTGGAACTCCCTCCCTGCTGCATGAAGAAATGGGGATTCTTCTCGACATCGTCAAGGATCATTTCGACCTTCAGGGCAAATTGGCCATGGAGGCGTCCCCGTCGGATCTCAGTGGTCCGGTGATGGACAACCTCCGATCCGCCAAGGTGAGTCAGCTCAGCATAGGAGTGCAAACCTTCAAGGAGCGGATTCTGAAAGATAGGCTTGGAAGGGGGTCGAGCCGTTCGGAACTTGTCGAGACCCTCAGAAGAGTCATGTCCTCCGGGTTCGAGTACGTGAACATCGACCTCATGTTCTCCCTTCCGGAGCAGAGTCTGGAAGACGTTGTCGACGACCTCCGTGTCGCGGCGGATCTAGGGATCGACGGGATCTCGACCTACCCGCTCATGCTCCTTCCCTACACCCCTTTGACCAGGAGAATGTCGCAGGAATCGGGGGCGGTGAACGGCCTCGAGGATCCGGTCGGGGAGAAGGCGAAGTACCTCGCCATCGTCCGGACAATGCGTGAATCGGGATACAAGCTGAGGACCCTGTGGAGCTTCTCGAAGAGACCCGCGGAGTACGAGGGACCGTACGAGCATGGGAATTTCATCGGGCTCGGGCCGAGGGCTTGGGGGGTGGTAAACAACAGGCTAACCGTGAACTCGCCCTCTGTGGTCTACTACGCCCAGATGCTCGAGGAGGGCTTCCTCCCGATATTTGCGTTCTCGGAGATGAAGGACTATCCTCTGGCGAGGTTCGCCAGGCGCCTCTACTACGGAAGGATCGGCGCGGGGGAGGCGGAGGAGCTACGCCAGCAGGACCCTCAGGTGGGCAGGTATCTCGGCCTGATGAGGGTGCTCGGCCTGGTCTCGAGGGAGGGTGGGGATATCGTCCTGACTGACAAGGCTCTCGCCTACGGCAGCCATGCCACCAAGAAGATCGCACACGCTACCCTGGCGAAGATCAACGAGATACTGCGTTCCGGCATCATGCCGGCGGACCAGGTACATGATGCTCCTCCTCAGCTCGTGGCGGTCTCATCGGAGTAGGGAGGTTCACGGATGTACCGGTGCGTAGATGCATAGGTTCCGGCGTTCGCGACCTTCCGAGACTATCGTGGGGCGGTCGGGGAGTTGAAGTCCCTCGGAACCTACTTGCCAGATAGCATTCGATGAGTGTGGTCGTCCTGTTCAACCTGACAAACCTTTTATATCACTATCACTTTGTGCTCGATTGCTCTTCTGAGCCGATGAATGATGATGATGTGTTAGAGATCGGAAGGAGGTAATTGACATGGCAAAGCCGATTTACGTGCGCTTCGAAATGCCGAAGGAGCTTCAGGATAAAGCTTACGAGGTCGTCGAGATCGCCCGGGACACCGGGAAGGTCAAAAAGGGTTCGAACGAGGTCACCAAGTTGATCGAGAGGGGCGAGGCCCAGCTCGTCGTGATGGCCGAGGACGTTCAGCCTCCGGAGATCCTCGCTCACCTCCCTCTCCTGTGCGAGGAGAGGAACATACTCTATGCTTACGTCCCCAGCAAGGCCGAGCTTGGAAATGCGTCCGGACTCGAGAAACCGACTGCTGCGGTAGCGGTGGTGGACATCGGGAAGGGAAAGCCGCTGCTCGAGAGTCTCGCCGAGCAGGTCAAGAAGCTGAAGAAGTAGGTGCGGTAGATGCCAGAGGAAGAAAGCATTCCCTCAGAGGTCGTCGAGGTCATCGGCAGGACCGGCATGACCGGCGAGGCAACACAGGTCAAGGTCAGGGTGTTGGAGGGCCGAGACAAGGGCAGGATCATCACGAGGAACATCATGGGGCCGGTCAGAGTGGGGGACATCCTCATGCTGAGGGAGACGTCCAGAGAGGCTCGGAAGCTCTCTATTAGATGAGCGGCAGGAGGTGCGTCAATGGTCGAGCGAAGGGTCTGTTCGTTTTGCGGCGAGGATATCGAGCCCGGGACCGGCAAGATGTTTGTCAAGAAGGACGGCACGGTCTACACATTCTGCACGAGTAAGTGCTTCAAGAACATGATCGCCCTCAGGAGGATCCCTAGGAGGACGCTCTGGACGGCAGTCTCCGCCAGGGACAGGAAGGCTGCTCCTAAGGCGGCTCCTCCCAAGGCTGAAGGCGCGCCGGTCGAGAAGGCGGAAGAGCCAGCCCCGGAGCCGATCGAGGCCCCTGAGACGGC
>DYTM01000017.1:0-3396 GCA_020725985.1 Methanomassiliicoccus sp. | reverse complement strand
GGCCGAAGCTCCGAAGAAGAAAGCAGAGAAGCCAGCCAAGAAGGCGAGGAAGGTCAAGAAGGCCGCCGAGGCCGCCGACGAGAAGAAGGAAGAGTGAGGGGCATGATCGAGCGGACCTTCGTCATGCTCAAGCCCGACGCGGTGCAGCGCCACCTTGTCGGCGCAATCATAGCAAGGCTCGAGGCCAGGGGCTTCAAGCCTGTCGCGATGAAGTTCATGCGGATTCCCCGCGAACTTGCGGAACGCCACTACGCCGAGCACAAGGGCAAGAGCTTCTTCCCGGGACTCATCGACTTCATCACCTCCGGACCGGTGCTCTGCATGGTCTGGGAGGGCGAGAACATCATCATGGCGTTGAGGGGGATGATGGGAAAGACCAACCCTCAGGACGCCGCACCCGGAACGATAAGAGGCGATATGGCCCAGCACACCGGGAGGAACCTCATACACGGTTCGGATTCCTCAGAGTCCGCACGGAGGGAGATCGCCCTCTTCTTCAACGACTACGAGCTCCAGGACTACGTTCTCTCGACAAGCTCCTGGGTCTACGAGTGATGATTCTCGATCCGGTCCAATTTCCTTCGTTTCTTCTTTCATTTCTCTCAGGCATGAGCCTCGCTCCTGCCTCAGCATCGGTCCAACCGCTGGCCTCGCCAGAAGAAAGTTACTAATAAGCTATCCCTCATGCGATAGTCGATGGGCATCAGGCAGCCGATCGTCAGCGTTTTGGGTCATGTCGACCACGGGAAGACGAGCCTCCTGGATTATGTGCGGGGAAGTACGGTCGTCGTAAGAGAGGCGGGGAGGATAACCCAGCACATCGGCGCGACCGAGGTCCCGATCGAACACATCTACAGGGTGTGCTCGGACCTCATCCGGGAGAAGAAGTTCAGCGTGCCCGGCCTCATGTTCATCGACACCCCGGGGCATCATTCCTTCACCACCTTGAGGGCCAGGGGGGGCTCCCTAGCCGACCTCGCCGTCCTCGTGGTGGACGTTCGGGAGGGCATGAAGCCTCAGACGATCGAGTCGATCAACATCCTGAGGCGCTTCAAGACTCCATTCGTAGTCGCGCTCAACAAGATCGACCTCATCGACGGCTGGATCTCGAACCCGAATCGGCCTTTCGTCCTCTCATTCCGGGAACAGCGGGATGAGGTGAAGAGCGAGCTGGACGAGCGGGTCTACGGCCTATCGGCCAGGCTTCACCAGGAGGGTATATCCGCCGAGAGATACGACCGGATAGAGGACTTCACCCGCAACGTCGCGATCGTTCCGCTGAGCGCGAAGACCGGAGAGGGCGTTCCGGACCTTCTACTCTTTCTCATCGGACTCGCCCAGCGATTCCTGGAGGAGGAGCTGAGCACCGAGGAAGGACCGGCGAAAGGGACAATACTCGAGGTGAAGGAGGAGAGGGGACTCGGGCCGGCGATCGACGTCATAGTTTACGCAGGAACAATAAGAAGGGGGGATACTGTCGCCCTCGGCACCACCTCGAAGCCATTGGTGACAAGGGTGAAGGCAATACTGAAACCGAGGCCTCTCGACGAGATCCGGGATCCTAGGGAGAAGTTCGACTCGGTCAAGGAGGTCTCAGCGGCCGCGGGGGTCAAGATCATCTGCCAGAGCCTTGAGGGGGTCGTGGCGGGAGGTCCGCTCAGGGTCATCAGCGGGGACAGGGAGGAGGTGCTGGAGCAGATCGAGGAGGAGACGAAGGTCCACATCGAGACGAAGGAGGCGGGGCTCTTGATCAAGGCCGACGCAATCGGTTCGCTCGAGGCGCTCGCCTACGAGGCCCAGAACGCCAACATCCCGATAAGGAAGTTCGAAGTCGGAGACATATCAAGGCGGGTCATTGTGGAGGCCTCCGCTTACAACGACCCGCTTCACAGGGTTATCCTGGGCTTCAACGTTCAGGTCCTTCCCGATGCGAGGGAGATCCTGCCTAACTACCCTGCCAAGGTGCTCCTCAACGACGTCGTCTACCGGCTGATCGAGGACTATCAGAAGTGGGTGGAGGAGACGAAGAAGGCGAGCGAAGCCGACAGCCGCTCCCTCTTCTCATTTCCGGGAAAGATCAAAGTCCTGCCGAACTGCGTGTTCAGGGTGAGCAAGCCGGCGATCGTCGGGGTGAGGGTCCTGGCCGGAAGGATAAGATCGGGTCAGAACCTGATCGATCGGGGCGGGAGGGAGGTGGGGAAGATCAGGAGCATCAGGACCGGCGAGGACGTGCTCAGGGAGGCGATCATGGGGAGTGAGGTGGCGATCGCCATCGAGGGCGCGACCGTTGGCCGACAGATCAACGTCGAGGACATCCTGTACGTGGCGGTGGACGAGTCGAGAGTCAAGGAGCTCGAGAGCATCGGCCTGAACGAGGACGAGAAGATGACCCTCGAGGAGCTCCTCGTCATCAAGCGGAAGGACGACCCCTTCTGGGGGATGTAGACTCCTTCTTATCCTTGGAGAATTCGAGGGAGAGTTGAAACATCTGGCGCCAGGCCAATCACCAAAAGTTATTTAACGGGAACTACATTAGGGCGATACTCATAGGTGTTTGGAATGGTTGAATTCAAGGCTGTCATTAATGATGTGAAGACTGGGAAATCCTATCAGGTGACGGTCTCGGGACATCACGCGAACTCCCTCATCGGAAGGAAGATAGGGGACGTGGTGGACGGAATCTTCGTCGGCCTACCAGGTTTCAAGCTCACGATCACCGGAGGAAGCGACAAGGACGGCTTTCCGATGCGGAAGGATCTCCCTGGGCCCCGAAGGACCAAACTCTTGATCTCCAAGAGCATCGGGTTCCAGGAAGCCGAGAAGGGCGTTCGGGCGAGGAAGTCCATAAGGGGAAACACCGTCTCTCCGGAGACAGTCCAGATCAACATGAAGGTGACGGCCCGAGGGGCGAAGACCATCGAGGATCTCATCAAGAAAGAGGAGACCAAATGAAGGTTCCGGAGCAGCCTGAGGTCAATATCGGAATGATCGGTCACGTCGATCACGGGAAAACGACGCTCACCAAGGCGCTGACCGGGGAATGGACCGACAGGCACTCCGAGGAGATCAAAAGGGGAATATCGATCCGATTGGGGTACGCAGACGTCGCGTTCTACAAGTGCTCAGGCTGCGAGCCTCCGATCTCGTACACCAACGACAAGACCTGCCGAGAGTGCGGTGGGAAGGCGGAGTTTCTCAGATCGGTTTCATTTGTCGATGCTCCGGGTCACGAGACCTTGATGGCGACGATGCTCTCCGGGGCGGCGATGATGCACGGAGCCCTTCTCCTCATCGCCGCAAACGAGCAATGCCCTCAGCCCCAGACGAAGGAGCACTTGATGGCGCTGACGATCATCGGCGTCGACAGGATCATCATTGTCCAATACAAGATTGACC
>DYTM01000217.1 GCA_020725985.1 Methanomassiliicoccus sp. | reverse complement strand
CGCCCTGAGCCGGGATGACTACGAGTTCGTGACCGAGGCTTTCCCCCATCTCGACGAGAGCTTCGGGGATGCGCTCAGGTTCCTCAACCCGAACTCCCTTGGGCTTCTGCATGGGAATTTGCCGGGCACGCTGAAGAACCTGGGGCTTGAATTCGATATCGACGAGAGGCACAGGGATCTCACGGTGGAGATCGTGGACATCATACGGCAGAAGTCCAGGGGCGACGTCAACGAGACCTTACTCAGGGCAGCGAACATCCGCGGATTTCTGGGATGACGCTATACAGGAGAAAGGGGTCCAGACGGAGGCGAAGATCCCCATCGCGTGGCAAAGCAGTTCAACAAGGGCTCGAGATGAGGACTGGACTTCACTCAGCATCTCGCCGAAATTCCACCTCCCGCGATCCCTATACACGCGAACGCCGGGGAGGGGCATTGGCCGCAAGGGGAACCGCTATACGGAGATTGACCCATTCGGCATCCTACGGCCGGGACTGGAGTACGACCGGTGTGCTCGGAAGATCATTCATCAAGGCTCCAGAAGTTCGAATCCGCCGGAATCAGAGTCGATCCGTCGCCTGGCGCCGGTGTCAAGAAGCTCGAAGAGGACGATCTCCACGACTCGCCAGACCCTCACGCCCTTTCTGACGCATCCCGTTATCGTCGAGTCCCATCGGCCGCTGGCAATGTGAATATGTGAAACATGCTCTCCCTTCTCATTCAAGAATATTGTTCCCACCCCAGTAACCTCATGCACATTGTCCAACAGATACTCCATCGGATTGATCCTCTCTGCCGCCGGGTTCTCTGGAGCCACAACGAGCCTGCTTCCCCTGTCGACCGCTCCGAGAACGATCAAAGCGGCGGCCCTGATGTCCTTCTCTGCCGCGAACATCTCGACGGCCTCGTGCAGGATCTCGCCGTCTTCAAGCCTGATGACAAAGATGCGGCCAGGTCGGGCCTCGGAGTATTTCATGACGTTTGGGACTAATCCACGAATCTCTAGATAACCTTTGTCAGAATTGGAAATAGGAAATGAAAGGGAAGGGTCTCGGGCCGGACCTGCCAGGGTCGGGACCCCTCAATCCTCGAACTCCTCTCCCCCGCCCATTCCTTTCCCGGGGGGTCCGCCCTTCGCCTCGCCCTTCGATGCGATCACATCGTCTATCCGCAGGATCATGACCGCCGCGTCCGTCGCGGAGTTGATCGCCTGACGGCCGACGCGGAAAGGCTCTATGACGTTCTCATCGAGCATGTTCACGATCTTCCCGGAGAAGACGTTGACACCAGCATGCTTCTCCCCGGCCTTGTGGGCCTTCCTGAGTTCGATGATGATGTCGATCGGATCGAGGCCAGCATTCTCTGACAGGGCGATCGGGACGACTTCCATGGCTGCGGCGAACGCATCGACAGCGATCTGCTCCCTCCCGCTGATCGTGGCCGAGTACTCCCTCAGCCTCATCCCGAGCTCGACAGCGGTCGATCCTCCTCCGGTTACCATCTTCCCGTCCTCGATCGCGACCGCTACCACGCTGAGCGCGTCGTCGAGTGACCTCTCCATCTCGTCCACGACGTGCTCCGTCCCGCCGCGGATGAGGATCGAGACGGCCTTCGGGTTCTTGCAGCCGGTGACGAAGGTCAATTCGTCCTCCTGGATCTTCTTGACCTCGATGAGGTCCGCCTTTCCCAGATCCCCCTTCTCGAGCTCGCTGAACTTATTGACTATGTTCGCCCCGGTCGCCTTCGAGAGCTTCTCCATGTCCGACTCCTTGACCCTCCGGACGGCGAATATCTTCTCCTTCCCGAGGAAGTGCTGAGCCAGATCATCGATTCCCTTCTGGCAGAACAGGACGTTGGCTCCGACGCCCTTGACCTGATCCACCATCTTCTTCAGCATATTCTCTTCTTCAGCCAGGAAAGCCTGGATCTGAGACGGATCGCTTATCTGTATCTTCGCTTCGACCTCAGTCTTCTTAATCTCCATCGCTCCGTTGACGAGGGCGATCTTCGCCTTCTCCATCTTCTTCGGCATCGTGGGATGCACGGGCTCCTTGTCGACGATGACTCCCTTGACGATCTGGGTGTCATCCATCGACCCTCCTTGCTTCTTGACGATCTGGACGTTGTCTTTCAGATCGACGAACCACTTGCCATCAGTCTGCTCCGCGACCGTCGTGACCGCCTCGACCGCGAGATCAGCGAGATGCTCCCTCGAGCCGGACGCGGCCTTGCTTATCATCGCAGTCATCGCGATCTTCCTGAGCGTCTTCCTGTCGTC
>DYTM01000016.1 GCA_020725985.1 Methanomassiliicoccus sp. | reverse complement strand
ATCATGTCCACCTTCGCCTGATCGTCCGGATCGATCCTGGCGATGAGATGCTCCACCATCTCCGCGGTCGTCATGGTGTCATACCTGACGAGCAGCACAGGTACCTGTTCCTCGTATGCCTTCGCGATGACGGTCTTCTCAGGATAGAAACCTCCGGTCAGTATGATGCACGAGGTATCGGTCGACAACGCGGCCATCTGGATATCCGGCCGGTCCCCGCCGGTGATGACCGCCTTTTTGGCGAGCCTCCTCAGGTACTTGATCGCGCTCTCCGGCCTCATCGCCCCGATGGTGACATCCTCCACCACTTTGTTCAATCCCTCTTCACCGACGACGATGTCCGCGCCGAGCGCCTCGGCAACCTCCTTGACCCGGAAGTACTTCAGCTGCTTCATCGTCGGGATGGAGCCGAGCACGTTGATCCCCTTTTCCTTGAGAAGAGCCTCGTACGCCGGATCGTCGGTCTGGTTGAGGACGATCCCTTTGAAGTCGATCTTGTACGCGCACTCCATCAGCCGCTTCAGCATGCCGACTCTCTCGAGCCATTGGGGTTGAGAGGTCGTCACGAGGATGACCTCTGCGCCAACGGCCTCGGAGATCGCCAGCCCGGAGACGTTGTGAAGATATCCAGTCTGAATGAGGTGAGCTCCCTCGATGAACATGTAGTCGCAGTCGCACTTCGCCTTGTCGTACGACTTCACCACCCGATCCATCGTCGTCGGCCTGAAGATGTCGTACCTGCACGGGGAGAGCGCCTCCTCGTCCAGCTCGAGGTTGAGGGCTTTCTTCATCAGATGGGCGTCCATGTCCACAACCCGGTTGCCTATCGATATGACGTCCTCCTTGAAGGGCTTGAAATAGCCCACCCTGCCCGGACAGTTCTTGGCCAAGCCAAGAGCCAGCATCGTCTTCCCTGACCTTTCCACAACTGCTCCTATATACAGTGCCTTCACTTGCTTTCCCTCCCTATGGTCACGAGCGCGTCCACGGCGCCGCAACCCTTTCCTTCGTCCCCAACAATGACGGGATTGATCTCGAGTTCCGATATCTCCGGGAAGTCCAGGGCAATCTGCGCCACACTGAAGATGACCTCCCTGAGCGAGTCGACGTCGGCCGGCCTCCTCCCCCTCGCCCCGGTGAGTATCGGATAAGCCTTGATCGACTGGATCATCCTGTTCACCTCCGAGCGGGTCAGAGGGGCGATTCTCTGTGTGACGTCCTTCATGATCTCGACGAATATTCCGCCAAGACCGAAGGTGATCACCGGACCGAACTGATTGTCCCTCACCATGCCGACGATGACCTCGCGTCCGCTTATCATTTGCTGAATGGAAATTCCCAATATCCTGGCTTGGGGCATCCTGATCCTGCAGCGGCTAATGATGAGATCGAACTGGGTCCTCACCTCTTCCGCCGAGGAAACGTTGACCGCCACCCCTCCCACATCGGTCTTGTGGAAGATATCTGGGGAGGCGACCTTCATGACGACCGGGTACCCGAGGCGCTCGGCGATCTCCACCGCCTCCTGAGAGTCCTTGGCCATGCCCTCCCCCGGGACCGGGATGCCGTATGCCTTGAACAGCTCCTTGCCCTCGTCCTCGCTCAGGGACATCCTCCCCTCGGACCTCACCCGGTCGAGCAACTCCCTGACCCGGGCCTTGTCTCCCTCCACACTGACGATCTCGGTGTCCGTCCTGGAGTTCCTGAGCCGGGCGTACTCAGCCATGCCGCTGAGCGCCCCCATCGCACGGTCCGGGGAGCCGTAGTTCGGAATCCCCGCTTTCCGCATGATCTCGATCCCCTCGGCGCAGTCCTCCCCTCCAACGAACGCCGCGACGATCGGGATCTTCGTCTCGCCGGCGAACGAGGCGAGTATCTTCGCCGTGGAGGGGATATCAACGAGGTCGGTCGGGGCGAGCATGACGGCGATGCATGAGACGTTCGGGTCGTCCATGACGGTCCTGATCGCGAACTCGTATCTCGCCGCGTCCGCGTCCCCGATGACGTCGACTGGGTTGTAGAAGTTGGCCTGCTCCGGCAGCTTCCCCTTCAGCGTCGCGATCGTCTCGGGGGCGAGGGAGGCGAGCGTCAGTCCGTGATCCGAGGCGGCGTCCGCAGCCATCACTCCAAGGCCGCCGGCGTTGGTGACTATCGCCACCCTGTCCCCTTCAGGAAGCGGCATGTTCGCGAAGGCGAGGAGGAGGTCGAAGAGGTCATCGATCGCCTTCACTCTGACTATTCCGGATTGTTCCATCGCCGCGTCGTACACGGCGTCGCTTCCGGAGAGGGCTCCGGTGTGCGATGAGGCGGCCTTCGCCCCGGAACTTGTCCTCCCAGCCTTGAGTGCGAGGATCGGCTTGGATCTTGTCGTCTCGGCGGCCTGGCGCATGAACTCGACGCCTCGGTCGGTGCCCTCTATGTACATCGCGACAACCTTCGTGTGCTCGTCCCCCCGCAGGTAGGCGAGGAGATCGGCCTCGTCGATGTCCACCTTGTTCCCGACGCTGATGAACTTGGAGAACCCCATGTTGTTCTCCGAGGCCCAGTCGAGGATAGTGGTGCAGATGGCGCCCGACTGGGACGTGATCGCTATCGGCCCTTTTTTCGGGTAGTTGCCGGTGAAGGTGGCATTCATGTCGTGATGGGTGTTGATGAGGCCGAGGCAGTTCGGGCCGAGGATGTTCATTCCGTACTTCCTTCCGATCTCGCCCACCTTCCTCTCGAGCTCGGCGCCCTCCTTGCCGCTCTCCTTGAACCCGGAGGTGATTATGATGATCGACCGCACCCCCTTCTGCCCCGCCTCCTCCATGACTCGGGGAACGAGGACATTCGGGATGACGATGATCGCGAGTTCGATTCTGTCCGGGACCGTGCCTATTGACGGATAACATTTGAGACCGAGGATCTCGTCCGCCTTGGGATTGACCGGGTAGAGCTTCCCTTTGAATCCCGAGGCGATGAGGTTCTTGACAACGACGTGGCCGACCTTCGATTCCTCTCTGGCCGCGCCCACGATGGCAATTGACTGAGGCTCGAATAGCGCCTTCATCTCACGACTCCCTCTCATCTGTTCGACTGGTGTTCGTGCCCGCGGTATTTGGTCCGGGAATTTGAAGGTTATGGTTTGCCCCTACCTCCTCCCCCCGGGATCTGCCGAAGCTGCCGAGGGTCATCTGATCCTGGAGCTGGATCTCCTTCTGCCGATGTGGAATCGAAAGCATGTCCATCATCTGGAACGCGTTCTTGACGGCCTTCGCCCTCCCGTGGTTGTTGAAGTACACCCGGACGATGTCGGTCCCCCTCTGGATGTCTCGGAGCCTTCCCTGCCACGGTCTGAGCTGCTCCTCCGAGTACAGGTAGTCGTAGCGGTTGATGCGGTAGTCGTCCTCCTTCTCATCCGCATACCAGATGTCGTAGTTCCTCCCATGCATGTGGAGGTAGGAGTGATCGGCCGTGGCGGTTCTGGTGATCGGAAACCCGGGGCTGTCGACCACTACAGCAGCGACATTACGGCTCCTGAGGAGGTCGAGCGCCTCCCCGACGATCTCCCTGCCGGAATCGTCCACCCAGGACCTGTGTCGGAACTCCACGGCGTATCGGTACTTGTCGCATGAAACGACTTCCAGAAGGGAAGACAGGTCGGACATCGCCGCGCCTTCGTTCTTGAAGTGAGGGGAAAGCTGGACCAGGACCGATCCGAGGAGACCTACCTTCGCCAGGGGAGCGACGCATATCTCCTCGAATGAGGCGGCCTGCTTTGCGGCCGTTTCCGCCCTCCCCTGCACTATCGAATCGTGGGTGATAAGTTGGGGGAGCTTGACCGAGAACTCAAACTCCTCCAGAGAGGACGCCTTGGCGATCCAGGATCTTACGAGGAACTCGCTGGGAGGCCTGTAGAAGGTGCTGTTGATCTCTGTCGTCCTGAAGTACTGGGCGTAGTAGTGGAGCCATTCCCCTCGCTTCTGGGCGAGGTCGAGCGGATAGAACCGTCCGACCCAGTCGTCGTATGACCAACCGCTGCAGCCGACGAGCACAGTCATTCCCGATTCTATTGGCCGCCACTAGATATGAACCTTCGCAGGTGCTCGAGGACGATTCCCGGCACAGTCTCCCGGTTGGCCAGGGTGATCTCGATGAGGTCGCAGTCCTCCCTTGCTTTGATCGAATCGCAGAAGGGCTCCGGCTTCTCCCTGATTGTTGCTACGACCCCGGTCGGGGAATCGAGGGCTTTGATGATCGCGGTCCGAAAGGACTCCGAGAACAACTCCATCAAACCGATCTCGTCAACGAGGACGATCTTACTAGCCCCGACGGCATCGTCGATCGCCCTGACCGCAACGCCTTCCAGGTCCGAGATGTTCACCCTGTACCGCCCCACCCTCGGTCCAGAGCCGAAGGAGACATGAGCGAGCAGACCCGTCCGACCATCGATCGTGACGATCCTGAATCCCTTCCGCTCCTTTCCCTCCCGTATCTCCTCGGTGAAGAACCCGCCGCCCTCCGCCCCGAGTGCGCTCGCGATCCTGATCATCGCTGTCGTCTTCCCAATGCCCGGTGCCCCGGTGAGAAGCACATTCTTCTTGAGAGCCGTCGGAGCGGGAGGCATGAATCAAGGAGGCGATTCCCCAGGATTAACTGTATCGTCGGCGAAAGGGTTATTAGCGATGGCACCGTAAAGAATCCTGCCCTCGGAGGTCCGGGGACGACACTTCGTCCCCGCGAAAATCCGAGGGTGAACAGTGCATCGTTAGAATGGGTCGCTTCAGGAACGGCGACGGGACGTCGGGTCATGACTGGAGACCAACCCCGGTGCACAACAACCCCCAGCCTGGGTCAGTGTGGGGAGGCGGGCGATGCCCTTCCATGAACCAATCTGTTAGGGCTGGGGGACACCTCCCGTTCTTCGACGTGAAGCTCCGCATTCCCCGATCTTCGAAAGGAAAACGACAAATCCGGGGTGGGGGATGACATACCGATCATGCCGACCTATGATCGGAAGGGCGAGTGCAACCGGTGCGGTGACTGCTGCAAGCCTCGCTTCTTCCACGTCGACGAGGAGGCCAGGAGCTTCTATCTGGAGAACGGCCTTCCGGAGAACGGCCAGTGCCAATTTCTCGTCAGCATCGACGGTATCTGGACCTGCACGATCCATGACAGAAGGCCCCCCTTCTGCGCCGCATTCCCCTGGCATCCCGACCAGATGGAGGGGCTCGACAGGTGCTCGTACGTCTTCGAGGTAGTGGAGGAGGGTCAGCCCAGGTAGATCGACCCGAGCCTCTTCGAGTAGACGAATAGGTCCTCGGTCTGCGCCTCTTCTTTGGCGCGCACGTACTGCTCGATCCGGGAGTCAGCATCGTCTGCGAGGTAGACCGCCATCGCCTCAGGGAACATCGGCGCCTTCGGGGATCCGAACTCCGGCCTGCAATGATGGCTGAGGACCATATGAGCCAACTTCAGCTTGAGATTCTCCGGGAACCCCGGAATGGAGTCGCACGCCTTCGTCACCATCTCCGCGCCTATCGTCAGATGCCCCCGGAGCATCCCGTCCACGGTCTCGTCGATGCTCGTTGTTGTCCTGTACTCTTCGACCTTGCCGATGTCGTGCAGTACCGCCCCGGCGAGAAGCAGATCCCGGTCCATTCCGGGATAGATTCTCGAGTAGAGGTCGCATATCTGGAGGACGTTGAGGGTGTGCTCCAGCAATCCGCCGATCCAGTTCGCGTGGATCGATATCGAGGCCGGTGCGCTCCTGAATCTTTCGACGAAATCATCGTTCGAGAAGAAGGAGGAGAGGAGGGATTTGAGCATCGGATCCTCGACCTGACTGATGAACGAGTCGAGAGCGGTCATCATCTGAGCGATGTCCTTTGAGCTCGACCCGACGAAGTCCTCGATACGATACTCGGTCTGGGCTACCGGTGAGAGCATGCCCCCCTTGTCCGCGCTGACTCCAATCTCAAGCACCTCCCTGTACTCCGAGACGAGCCCTCTCACCCTCAACACCTCGTCCATCTTGACGAGCTCGTATGCCTTCTTCACCTCCTCTTCATTCGAGCTCCCCCAAAACTTGACGTTAATCTGCCCAGTCCGGTCCGAGACTCTCGCCTCGAACATGAATCCCTTGCTGTATTGCCGAGGAGGCTTCTTGAACTTCACAGAGAAGAGGTCATCGACCTCCTCCCCCACCAGCAGGTCCTTGACGAATCGCTTCTTCGCTTTCATTCCCCATCACGACCCGACTATCGTTCACCATCCTGATACTCTTATCGCCCGGGACGACCGGCCTCGGAGCGTCTCTTCGACGATAGCCTCTTCAACCATTCCTCCGCCTCTCTCCACTCCAGGTACAGTCTTTCCCTGGCTCGGAAGGCCCGACCATGTCCGGCAGTGAGACAACCCTCGCTCGTCTCGAGATGAAGGAGCTCGTGATAGAGCACATACTCCGGCACGTATCGCGGTACGGATTCGGAATCGAGGACTGAGCTCACCGCGATGACCTTCATGAGGACGCTGCAGTATCCCACCCGATGCCGGTTGTCTTTGATTGTCCAACTGATGAACGCGTCCGACGAATCGTTGATCAGTCCCCGGTCTTTGAGACTAGTCCGGATCTCGTTCAGATCGTGCGCCTCTCCCGCTGGCGAAAGGGAGAGATTCCTGCTGCGATCGAGATAGGTCGGCCGATTGACCTCGATGAACTGCGGGGACCGCAACCAGCTCCTCAGCTTCTCTGAATACCGCTCCCTTCTGCCCCTGCGTGATGCCCTGGTGAAGAGCGAGTGGCCGAAATCCAGGAGTATCCCGTCGTCCGCCGACTGCAGGTAGTCCGAGACGCGGAACTCGGCACGGTAGCCGCTCCTGAGCCAGGTGCTCTTGAGCTCCTTGAAAGGATAGAACCGCGCCTCTATTCCGTCGAAGCCATAGTCCTTCCCTATCAATTCCAACGCATTCTCGAGCCGCTTGTCGTTCGGGGTCTTCAAAGAACCGCCTCCACGCGAGGGAGCATGATGTAGCCCCCGCTGGCTTCTCCGACCAGCTCAGTTCTCCTGCCTCGATATAGCCAATGTGAGTACACGCACAATACGCTGAGCAATGCGTCGATCTTGTCCATCACCCTGGGGAGGTTGCCCGCCCGCTCCACGGCGACATCCCTCCTCAACGATTCGGGGATCTCGATCGAGGGCTCGAAGCCTTCGATCATATCGAGGACCTTCAGCGCCTCCCTCCTTCTTTCGACGCCCCTTCCCCTCTTGTACCTCGGGACCTTTCCTCCCGCGATCAGACTCAGCAGACCGTGCGGATATACCTCGAAAACCCGCTTCTGGCTCGTCCCTTCCCCTCCGGGGAGTTCGAAGCCGAGTTCGCGGAGCTTCGTCACGACAATCTCTCCGCGAGAGCCCCCGAACTTCCTCTTGTGATAGCTCCGGCTCGAGGGCAGAAGCCTGAGTCCCCTCGAGAAGAGCATCCTCTCGCATCCTCTGAGGCCCTCCTCGCTCGGGACGATGAGTGGGGCATCGATCCCGATCCACATCGCCTTGTAGTCGGTTGCGATATGGATAAGCTCCTCGTCCGACGTGACGAGGCGGAGGTCCTCCACCCTCCCCGAGGAACTGACAATGCAGACGCCGGTTCTTTCAGCGGAGGGCGGATTCACCTTCCATGCGAGATCCACGCCTGCGAACTGCACGTTCCGAGATTGCACACGTCGCATATTACCTTTGTCCGCGGCGCTGGAATGTCGTCGCACTTTTAAATATCGTTCAATAGATTCAAATATGCCGCACAGCGATTACCCTCCGGGATGGGAGTCTTTTCTGGGGATGACAGGGACATTCATCTTATCACCCGGGGAAACGTAGATGGAATCGTCTCGGCTGCCCTCTTCCTCGGTGCCTATCCGCGCTCGCGCATCTCCTTCGTCACCTCCCCCACGGCCGGCGCCAAGGCCCTCCTGAGGGACAGGGTGTCGAACTGCGTCTACCTGGTGGATTTGGCGATAGTGCCTGAGCTCGCCGAGATCGTTGCTGAGAGGAGGGATTCTCAGGATATAGTTGCAATCGATCACCACCAACCCCTCGAACCTCCGGACGACATCGGGGATGTTGTGATCATAAAGGAGGGAATGAGCGCCGCCGGGGTCCTCTACCAGCATCTTCAGTCGAAGGCGAGGATGAGGAAGCTCGTCGCGATAGCGGACCTGATGGAATTCTACGAGACTCAGGTCCTGAGGAGCGAGGAACAGATCTTCGGCCGCAGCAGACTCGAGGAGGAGGCGAGGATCCTCGACTTCTCCTGGCGGCTCAACATTGAGGATGACCTGTTCAGGCTCAAGGCGAGCTCCCATCTGTCCCGAGGTTGCTGGCCCTCCCAGGTCGGGACAATCAAGCGGAGGTATCTCCAGGTGCTGAACGAGCGACGATGGCCCAGGGCGTTGGCCAGGGTCGAGAGCTCGATGAGGATCGAAGGGCAGGTGTGCATCCTCGAGTTCAAAGAGAAGAACAGGTCGCTCCACGGATTCGGCACGCGCGCGTTGGTGGAGGTCGCGAGGGATCACGGCTGCGGGTACGCGGTCATGATCAACCAGAGGAAGGACAATAGCTCGGTATCCCTCCGAGCACTCGCCACCCCGAGCGTCAATCTTGGTCGGTTCGTCGAGGACTTCACCACGGTGCACGGCCTCGGCGGAGGAGGGCATCCTACAAGCGCGGGAGCGAGGATACCGACGGAGGTCACTCCTCAGTTTGTGGACGAGTTCCAGGCTCTTGTGGCTCTTCAAGCTCCTCGCTTTCGGTGACGGGGGAGGGAGCTTGTCCGGCACCCGCGACCCTCTTGTACACGAGCACCGGGCATTTCGCGTTCTGGGCAATCCTGTCTTGCACCGGCCCGAAGACGAACTTCTTCCAGTGCTTCGCCGCGCTCACCCCGATGACAAGCAGATCGTAGTCGAGGGATTCCGCGACCACTCCGCCCACGATCGTCTCGGGCCTGATGTCCTTGGTGATCACCTGCACCCCCGCCGATTGGACGATCTTCGTCAGACGCTTCGAGTACTCCGTCCCTTTGACAGCGTAGCGCTCGTCCACGATGACATCAAGGATCGTCACCCTCGAGGCCTCGGCCCTAGCGATATCCGCGGCGACCTCGGTCGCCTTGCTCACGTGCCAAAGGCCCCCTGACAGGACGAGGATGTTCTCGGGCCTGAGCTTCTCCTCCGCCCTGAGGACGATCACGTCGCACGGCACCCTCCTCAGGATGTCGTCCATCTTCCTTCCGAAGATCCGCTTCTTCGTCCTCGTGTACCCCTTCCACCCGACCACGATCATGTTCGCCGCCTCCTCCTTCGCCAGGTCGATGATTGCGGTAACGACGTCGTGGGAAACGGAGACGACTGCCCGGGTCGGCACTCCCCTCAGCTCGGCGTGGGTCTTCACCTTCTCGAGCATGCTCTTCTTCTCCTCGACTGCCTTCTTGTCGATCGCATGTAGCGGAACCGCCGTCGGGACCTCCACTATGCTCGTCAGGAGGATCTCGCCGTTATTCTTGGAAGCGATGATGCAGCCGAGGTCGACCAGGGCCATGCTCTTCGGATCATCGATCGGAATGAGCACTCTGTACTTCCGCAGTTCCTCGGGACTGAGGGGCGCTCGGATCGGGATCTCCACTTTCTCGATCTCCTTCCTCCCCTTGGCGAAGTAGTGAATGAAGAGACCGACGTAGATGACCGCCAGCGCCAAATACCAGGCAACTGGATCATATGAGAACAAAGAGCCAGCAAGGAACATCTTCGTGCAGATTGCGACCAGTGAGACCGGCACGATGTAGGGGACAACGAAGTGTCTCTTCACATCGGGTTTCTTCCTCCGAAGAGACAAAGCGGCCACGTTGACGAGGACGAAGAGAAGGAGGATGAGTATGTCTGCGACAGCCGCAACCTGGCTTATGGGGAGGAAGACCGACGCGAAGATGATGATTCCTCCGCTGAGAAAGATCGCGGCCGATGGCGTCTGGTTCCTGCGATGAAGCTTTCCGAAGACCGATGGAAGGTTGCCGTCTCTTCCCATCGCGAATGAGACCCGCGACGATGAAAACATGACCGAGTTCACTGCGGCTATTGAGCCGATGATTATTCCGAGCGAGACGAGAGCACCGCCAATCACGGGGACGACTTTCTGGGAAGCGACGACAAGCGCTTCCTGCCCCCTCCCCGCCGCCGCAAGCTCAGCGATGGGTTGCCATCCCAGAACCGCGAGCGTCAGGGCTGCTATCGCGATGAACAGGATTGCGCTGATGGTGATGCAGAGGAACATCGCCTTCGGCACTGTCCGCTCCGGGTCTTTCGCTTCCTCTCCAGTCTGTGCGACGATTTCGTATCCCTCGAAGATCATGAAGGTAAAGCCCATCGAGGTGGCGATGCTCATGAATCCCATGGGGATGAAGGGGTCGAATGCCTGCGGAACGCTGTTTCCCCCGACCAGTGCAGCAAGGCAGAAGAACATGTAAACGACGATGATTCCCACAAGCATGAATGATATAATCACCTCAGATCTTCCGGCGCCCTTCACCCCTCTATAGTTCAGATAGATGAATGCGAGGGCTATGATGGCCGCAAACAACTTTGTGATATCCTCAGTCGTAAGCCCGAACAATGAAATCCCATACTGGGAAAATAGCGCACCGACACCCAAGCCGAATCCTATGGCGTAGACGGCGCAAGCGATGCAGTGTCCAACCCAGGACATCCAGCCTCCGAGGAATCCGAATGGCGGGAAAAGCCCCTCCTTAATCCAAAGGTAGCCTCCTCCGGTCTCGGGGAACGCACTCGAAAGCTCCGCGTAGGACACCGCAGTCAATAGAGTAATGAAGAAGTTCAGGAGAAAAGCCAACAAGATGGCAGGACCAGCTATCCCTACTGCGATTCCGACGAGAACGAAGATGGTCGATCCTATGTTGGGGCCAAGACCGATCATCAGGACCTCCAGTAGTCCCAGGTCCCTTCTCAGAGTGACCTCAACGCTTCCCGGTCCAGGTCCTCCCTCGTCGGCCATGTTCGAGGGGCAGTTATGAGATGGGGCGAAATAAGTGTTTCCTTGAAAACGCATGCTGGCTCGTTGACACTCTCTTCTCCGAATCCCTCCATGCGCCAAGAAGGGTGAGAACGGCCACTACAGACCTCTGTGAGGAGTCGGGGTCAATTCGTCGGCTTCACGTCCTTGAACATCTTGTAGTACAGGATCACAGCCACAACGTAGAAGACGGTGGCGATGTAGAATGGAAGATCGAATATCCCGGCGGCGAGGAGCATTCCACCCGCGAACGTGGTGATACTGTTCGGCAACCTCCATACCAGAGAGTTCACCGCGCTTGCCAGTCCCCTCTCCTCCTTCGAGATAATTCCCATGAGGAACGAGTCCAGCAGGGGACCGGCCATGTTCATCAGCGCGGCCCTGATGACATAGAGGACGCCGGCAAGTGCCGCGCCCGGAACGAAGGCGAGGCTGAACATGAAAACGGTGGACAGGCCCTGGGTGAGAACGACCGCCCTGATCGTGCCGACCCTCCTCGCGAGGGCAGCGCTCCCGATCGCCGCCAAGCCGATCGTTATTCCCGCGACGGCCAGCAGAGGCCCGCTGAAGGTGTCAGGGACACCGAATTTCAGAAAGAGCCAGGTGGGAATCAGGGGGATGATGAACCCCGCGCCGAAACCGATCAGGCAGCTCAGGCTGGAGAATCGAAGCAACAATCCCATGCTCTTTCCCTTGACGAACTTCACGCCGTTCTCCCGTGGCTCGGCGTAGTCCTTGAGCAGGCCCCAGAGGGCGATAGGCGAGATGGCGGATAGCACCGCGAGAACGATGAAGGCGGCGGAGTGCACGGTGTACGAGTCCAGGCCGGTCAGGTCCTCCAGCCAGGGAAAGACGAAGGGAAGGGCGAAGCCCAGTCCCATCGTCGCGCTGCCGAGGATGAAGGACAGGGAGAAGGCCTCGTCCCGATTCTCGACGACAGTCAGATCGGCGATCAAGGCGTTCCAGCTCGTAAGGAACGCCCCTTCCGCGGTTCCCGCGATGCCGGCGGTGATGATGAGCACCATGGGGTCGGTGGTTAGGCCGAAGATGAGGAGAGTGGGGGAAATGCCCACCAACCCGCCTATCAATATCTTCTTGCGCCCTATCCTGTCCGAAAGCATCCCGAGGGGGATGGCGCTGACGACGAAGGACGCCCCATTGACTCCTAGCATGAGGCCGACGATTCCCGAACTCAGTCCGAGCTCCGGAAGATAGGCGGTGATGGCGACGAGCAAGTAGCCGTATCCGACCGAGGCGAAACTGGTGAGGTAGATGAGCCCCTTGACCCGCGGGGGCACTTTGCCGAAAATCCCGTGGAATCTCCCGCCCTGGGAATCGCTCACAGATCGTCCAGCCTGCCTGCATTCGGCCAAAGCCGATTACAGAGCGCAGATTTAAAGTGTGGGCTTGACTGACCAGAAGGCTACCAGACGTGAGCTTGGCGCCTCAGCGGCGACGAGTATCGAAGAGGTGGCCCTAACATCACAGGTCAAGTTCGCACTCCCTCTCCGAGAGGACGATCAACTTCCAGCCTTCGGGATGTCCCCGCGTCCCCTCAGGCTTTCAATATTGTGCACGTGGACATGCTCCCCTTTCTTGATGTTCGCCGTCGCCCTCCCGATCGTTTCCCCGTACTTGACCACCTCTTCCCCCTTCCCGATCGGCCCGGTCGCGAACTTGTGCCCGAACTGAATGTCCTGGAGGACCTTTACCTCCCCGTCCACTCCGCCTTTGACAACGATGATCTCCCCCGCGTGCAGGTCGCTCAGGGCTGTCGCCACGTTGTCTTTCGCATCGATCATGATCGCCTTCGCCTTCATCTCTCTCCCCTTCATTCTCCTATCACTCCCTCCTGTAGACCGGCAGGACGTCCCCGCCGTGATGAATGATCCCCACGGTCGCCTTCGTGCCATGATTCTCGAAAGCCATCCTCAGCGCCTCCTCCATCGATTCGGCATGGGTCATGTTCATCTTCCATTTCATCTCCTTCGTCAGGCCGTCGGAGACAACGATGGTTTCGACGCCCTCAACACCCTTCTTTATAAGCATAAGGAGAGAGCCTGCGACCCGATCGTCCACCTCGTCGCACACCATCATCTGCTTTAGCTCCCGAT
>DYTM01000015.1:12846-13261 GCA_020725985.1 Methanomassiliicoccus sp. | reverse complement strand
CAGCCTGGGGGCGAAGAAGATCGTCGATGTCGTCCCCTACTTCGGATACGCGAGGCAGGACAAGGTCTTCCTCAAGGGCGAGGCGGTGAGCGCGAGGGTCATGGCAAAGCACCTCCAGCTCAACGCTGACAAGGTCATCACTGTGGATATCCACACTCCCGAGATTCTTGATTGGTACGACAAGGCTGTCGGGATCGATGTCCACGCGACCTCGAGCATCGGGAAGCACTTCTCCAAGCAAGGGATCGACCTGGTCCTCGCGCCGGACGAGGGGGCGGCCCAAAGGGCGGAGGCCCTCGCGTCGGTGATGGGGTCGGAGTGGGACTACCTGGTGAAGACGAGGCTGAGCGGGACCGAGGTGAGGATCACCCCGAAGAGGCTTGAGGTGAGGGGAAAGAGGGTCCTCATAGTCGAC
>DYTM01000015.1:3956-12836 GCA_020725985.1 Methanomassiliicoccus sp. | reverse complement strand
GACATCATCTCCACAGGCGGAACGATCGAGGCTGCGTCGAACGAGCTGAGGCGGCTCGGGGCGAAGGCAGTCTTCGCGGTCTGCACCCACGGACTTTTCATGAAGGGCGCGCTCGAACGGCTGAGGAAGTGTTGCGACAAGGTCGTGTCGACGAACACGATCGAGGGCGAGGCCTCCGAGATATCCGTCGCACCGGCCGTAGCCGAGGCCGTCCGCTGACCTCCGCATTCCTTCTGTCGCACCTCTGGAAACATTTATAGAATCAACACCCATACTCAATCCTCTCATCCAAGGGTGCCGGGGCATGAAGAAGGAAGAGAACTTCAGCGAGTGGTACAACGAGATCGTAGAAAAGGCGAACCTGACGGACAAGCGATACCCCGTCAAGGGAATGAACGTCTGGACGGGCTACGGCTGGAAGATCATGCTCCTCATCGACTCGTTCATCAGGAAGGAGTTCGACGCCACCGGCCACGATGAGGTCTGCTTTCCACTGCTTGTCCCAGAGACGGAGTTCAAGAAGGAAAAGGACCACATCAAAGGCTTCGACGCCGAGGTGTACTGGGTCACCCACGCGGGCGTCAATCCCCTGGATGTAAGGCTCCTTCTCAGACCGACGAGCGAGACCGCGATGTATCCGATCTTCTCCCTGTGGGTCAGGTCCCACACCGACCTCCCGCTCAAGACCTACCAGATCGTGAACACCTTCAGGTACGAGACGAAGATGACGAGGGCGTTCATCAGGGTGAGGGAGATACACTTCTTCGAATCCCACACCTGCCACGTGGACGAGGAGGATGCGCAGAGGCAGGTGGAGGAGGACTTCGCAATTCTTGAGAAACTGGCTGAGCGGCTCTGCGTTCCCTATCTCCTCCTGAAGAGAACGGACTGGGACAAGTTCCCCGGAGCTTACTACACGGTGGGGGTGGACACCACTCTACCAGACGGAAGAAGCCTCCAGCTCGGCAGCATTCACCACTACCGAGAGAACTTCTCAAGACCGTTCGAGATCAAGTATGAGGATCCTGCCGGCGAAATGAGATACGCGCACCAGACGACCTTCGGCATGAGCGAGCGGCTCGTCGGGGCGGTGGTGGGTGTTCACGGGGACGACAAAGGCCTCATCCTGCCCCCGGACATCGCCCCATTCCAGATCGTCATCATTCCGATACTGGCGAAGGGGAAGGTGGAGGAGGTGGAAAGGGAGGCCAGGGCCCTGAGGGACGAGCTTGTCCGGGAGGGAATAAGGACGAAGCTCGACGAGCGGGATGAGAGGCCGGGGAGCAAGTTCTACGACTGGGAGATCAAAGGCGTTCCGCTCAGGCTCGAGATTGGCTCCCGGGACATTAAGCAGGGCGTTGTGACATACGCGAGAAGGGATTCGCTTGAAAAAGGGACGGTCCCCCGGACGAGTGTGGCAGGAGAGGTCCGTTCCCTCCTCGCTTCGATATCGAAGGACATCTTCGAGAAGGCGAAGGCCTACTTCCGGAATTCGATTGCTGATGTGGAATCCCTGGACAATCTCCCTCGGAAGATAATCCGCTTCGGGTGGTGCGGCTCCGAGGAGTGCGGGCACAGGTTCGAGGAGCTGACCGAGCTCAAGTTGCTGGGCACTCCCTATCCCGCGGAGGAGTTCAGCGGCAAATGCGTAGTCTGTGGTAAGGAGACGAGTCAGGTAGCCTACGGCGCAAGGGCGATGTGATTGCTGACTCGGAGAAGGGATCAATAGATCGCGGAATCGGACACCTTATTCCTTCTGCTCTCTGAGGGAAAGAAGAAGGCCCAGAAGTCCGAAGCCGATGAGCACGACGACGATCGAGTAGACGCCGATGTACTCCTTCTCGAAGACGTTCCAGCTTCCGTAGATGATGCCCCATCCCCAGTACATGGCGAATCCCGCGACTATGAGAACAACGGAAATGGCCATCTTTGCCTTCCTGGGGAACTGGGACTCTGCCATCGGGGCGTCCAATGCCTTCAGCATATAAAACCCTTACTGAGGCATTTGGCACCTGGGATGCGCGTTAGATCCAAGTCACCAGAATTGGCAACCAAGGGACCGAATAGGGCGCGAGCCCATCTCCCGGCTGTTGCCATTCTGGATGAGAATGAAGGCTCTGGTGGGATATGGAGCAGCCGTCGAAAGGTAGATTAGACTGGGATGAGACTTTGATGATGGATAAGAAAACGATTGCCGAATCTGAACAGATACCCGGATGGACTGGGAGAGAACACTGATGAAGGGGAAGGATCTCATCGTGATTTCGCTTGCTAGTGTTGTCATGATGTTCGTCCTCTCCTTCAGTCTGAACCACTTCTACATTCCCACCGATGTCCTCTGGGGCCTGTTGCTCGGAGGATTCCTGGTCACCTGGACCGCCATAGGGATAGCGGTCATGCTTCGGGAGTTCGAGCCCGTGTCGATCCTCCTGAGCCTGTCGGGGATAGCGATGTGGCTCATCGTCGTAGGCGCCTACTGGATAGTTGATCCCGAGATGTATCTGATCAAGGTCGCTTGGGGAGTGGCGACAATCGGTGTTGCATGGGCGGCTTCATTTGTCTCTGTGATAGGGGGCAGATTCTTCAAATCCGACGGAATTAGATACTCATCACTTCTGATTTCGACCTTCATCGCTATGTTCATCACCTGGTTCTATCGAAATCTGCTCTACCCTCCAATGTATGTCTGAATCCGGAGTGATGGAGATGGCCCCGTTGCAGCACATAGCGCAATGGGTCCATCAGGGACGCCGCCTCGGGGCTCGCATGGCGCAGACCACTCACTACTAGCTGCCGCGGGGTTGACTCATCCCAATCAGGGACAGTATGACCGTGTCCGAGGAATCCGCTTGCTCGGCAGTCTCCATTCCAGATTTGTCTATTTCTTCCATTTCCCGACCAATATTTAAATAATGCAACCGCGATTGTGTAAGTGGTGATGGGATGGCACTCCTAGTGATGGCACTGATATTGATTTGGCTCGCCATCGGGGCGGTTGTCGCGGTTTGGATCTACCGAGACACGGTGCGCAAGTTCGGGAAGGCGGCCATTGACTGGGTCGTTGTGGGCCTCCTCCTCAGCGTCATCGGAGCGGTTCTCTACAGCTACGCGTCGAAGCAGAAGATGCTTCACGAGAAGCAGTATCCGCCAGAGGCAAAGTACGAAGCGCCGAAGTACGAGTTCGAGGAGAAGAAAGCCATCAGCCCTTCCGTTCCGCCTAGCGAGATCCCGAAGAAAGAGACGACCGGGGAGAAGAAGACCGAGCAGATAGAAGGCCTGCCACGATGTCCCCACTGCGGCGCCGCCGTATCGGTCCACGATTGGCAGTGCCCCAAGTGCGGCGCGAAGCTCAAGTTTTGATTCCTTTTCTCACCCACAATCCTTTTCTCCGCTCTCGGGAATCCCGAATGGAAATGCTGCAAGAGGGAGAGATCGCATACCTTCTCGACGACAGGGGAAGAAGATTCTGGGTCTTGCTAGGGAAGGGCATGGTGAAAGTCAATGAGTTGGGTGTTGTCGATGGTAACAAGCTCATCGGGGCAGAGAGCGGATCTAGGATCTCCCTCGCGGGAAAGGAGTTCTGGGTGCTGAGGCCCGGCATCCTGGAGCTGATGGAGTCGATCGAACGGGGCGCACAGATTATCGGAAGCAAGGACGCAGCGACGATCGTTCACCATCTGGATCTGAAGTGCGGAGATGTCGTCATAGAAGGAGGCGTGGGCTCGGGATCGCTGACCCTTTCTCTCCTGAACGCCGTGGGTCCGGAGGGGAGGGTCATCTCCGTCGAGTCAAGAGAGGACTTCGCCCAGAAGGCGAGAAGGAATGTGATGAGGAGCAGATGGGCCGACTGCTGTGAGCTGAAGATCGGAGATGTACGAATGATCGGCATGGACATCGCCGCGGACGCGGCGGTTCTGGACATCCCCGACCCCTGGGGAGCGGTGGACAACGTTAGAGGAATGCTCAAGGGCGGCGGGAGATTCTGCGCTTACGTCCCGAACACGAATCAGCTCGAGTCCGTGGTCAACAAGCTCCGTTCGGGTGGATTCGTGGAGATACATGCGCTCGAGAACCTGCAGCGGTCGATGGAGATCCACGCCGGAGGAACGAGACCGTCCTTTGACATGCTCGGCCATACTGGATACCTTGCGTTTGCCAGGAAGGTCGTGACGGGAGGAGAAGGCTAAGACTTAAGTATGGCGTGGAGGGTGAGGGGCACCGGATGACCTTGGAGTTCGCGCTCAGTGCCTTCGCGACGATATTCGCGATCGTCAACCCAGTCGGAAACATCCCCATCTTCGAAGCGGTCACCGACGGATATTCGAAGGAGTTGAAGAAGAAGGTCATCGTGAAGATCTGCGTCGTCACGACGGTCGTCCTCTTCGTCTTCGCACTCTTCGGCCAGTGGATATTCTCGATCTACGGCATCACCATCCCCGCATTCAAGATCGCCGGGGGGCTACTCCTCTTCTCCGTCGCCTTTTCCATGATGCACGGCCAGCGCTCGAAGACGAGGATGACCGACGAGGATGAGGAGGAGGCGATGGCGAAGGAGGTGGTCGGAATCGTTCCCCTGGGCATTCCGATGTTCGCCGGACCTGGGGCAATCACGACCGTCATGATCTTCGTCTCGGACGCGACCAAGTCGGGAGGCGGAGTTCTCGATCTTTCGGCAGTCTTCGTCGCCATCATTCTGACGGTTGCGATAAGCTACATCCTCCTCGTCTACTCCGAGGGCCTTTTCGCCAGAATGGGGAAGAGCGGGGCGATGGCATTCTCACGAATCATGGGCCTGCTCCTCGCCGCGGTCGCCGTGAACTTCGTTCTTTCGGGTGTGTTTCAGGCGATCACTGAGTACGGGGCCATCTAGAAGCATTCCTCGGACTCGGGCGATACTCGTCGCAGACAACCAGTAGTTGGGAACTGACCTTCATCAGCCCGCCAAGTCGGCACTTCCGAGAGCGTGCGTGACGGAGGAGTCCCCGATACTCATCCGGAAGGAGTAAGTTGTATGACCTGTAACGTCCTAGTTGCTCAGGGGATAGGTCAATGAAAGAAGAGGATAGGTTGCAGTCTGCTCTCCTCGCGGCAATCGTCTTCCTGGCCTCTATAATCCCGACGTATTTGCTGTTTGATTTCATGAGCGGGCCGACAGCCGGGTCTTCCTTTTGGTTTCTCATTCTCTATGCTGTCGGACCCATTGTCGCCTCGGCCGCTCTGGCAGTAGTCCTATTCACCAGAGAGATGGGTGTGGATTACACTCGGGTGAGCCAAGAGGAGCCCCTCAATCTCCTTCGGCAAAGCCTCAGAGCCTCCATGCTGAGGGTCTCCGAATCTCCAGGTCTATTGGAGGTGAGATTGGACTGGTTTGCTGCAATCCACATTTCGACGAAGGTTTCGGACGAGAAGACGAGATTGTTTGTGAAGGCAAGGCCCACGGCATCGGGCTGGACGACCCTGTTCTTTCTGATACTCCTTTCATCCTCGACCTATGGTATCTTCTTCGCACTTGCGAACGCCATGACCGTCTACATTTCTGCACGATGCTGGTACTTCAGGAGACGTCTGCCGATGATCCTCTCCGAGAAACGCCTGGTGAGGCAAGTTCCACTCGATGAGACCAGAGCCGCCCTGATAGAGGCTCTTTCGGAGAATCACAGACTTGCTGCGGAAGCGTACGAGGCGAGGAAATCCAACCGTCAGGATGTTCTCGCAATCCTCCTCCTGGTCGGCATCGTTCTCTTCCTAGTGCTGTTTGTCGCAATCCTGATGACGGTTGATGGTTTTGACGACTTCGCACAAATAGGGTTAGCAGCCACCTTGGCTATTGTTGGGGCGGCCGCTCTAACGGCTCCTCTGGCATTGGTGGCCCTGCATTTCTCTGGACGCAAGATCAAGGAGTTCGAGTTCTGGGCGAGACAGCTGCGGGACGCCCTTCAGAAGGAGACTGAGGCAAGTCCGATGGAAGACGGGGAAAGGACATCCGTGGAATTGCTTCTCGACGCTTGGAAAGAGCTACCGAAATGGATGGAAGCGAGAATAGAAACAGGTCACCTCAGAGAGCCAGGCACGTGGATCGTCATATCGATTCTTCTTCTTATGGCAGTGCCTTTGATTCTGACTCCCCTCCCTAACATAGGGGTCGCGGAGACCGTGATCGGGGGATCGATGATCGGCGCGGCATTTGTCCTCTACGCGAGATTCAAGAAGAGGCAGGTGCAGGAAAGCGAAAGGATTCTCAGCGAGTTGAGATCGAGACTCGATTTGATACGCTCTCAGCTGGAGGCGGAGATACTCGGATCGTGAGACATTGGTGTTGAAGACGGAGCCTGACCGGCCGGACCTCTATGTTGTCGCGCGCATACTCGAGAGGCTCTGGAGAGAGGGCGGCCCGATGATCAAGACCCGCCTCCAGGTCGGGGCAAATGTCAATTACGACGTCTTCACTCGCTACCTGGCTTGGATGGAGAATAGAGATTTGGTGTCGATCCATCAGCTTGAAGACGGTCACGAGAGGGTGAGCATCTCTCCAAAGGGGGAGGAAGCGTACAGAAGGCTGGTACAGTGGATCAACGAGGTTACGAAGAAAGGCATTTTGCGATAATCGCACCCACTGCCGCCCTTCAGATCGCTTCGGACAGAGTTAAGTAGAGGTCAGAGGATTTCGAGGATGGTGCTAGAATGGTCTTGGCGGACGTGAGGATAGAGCTCAAGCCTGGGGTCGCTGACCCCGAGGGCCAGAACACAAAGAAGGCCCTCGAGTTGCTCGGCTTTCAGGGGATCAAAGGCGTCAGATCGATCAAGCTCTTCGAGATCAACCTGGACATGCCGAAGGAAGAGGCGAAGAAGGCCTGCGAAGAGATGTGCAGGAAACTGCTCGCCAATCCGGTAATTCACAACTACAGAATTGACCTGAAGTGAGGCAGAACATGTCCCTGTCGGAGCTCGTGAGGCGGAGGGAAGTCCCGTTCGAACTGGCGGAGGTGGACATTCTCGGGGCGGAGGAGAAGGATCTTGTCGACATCAGCACCTCCCTGGGCCTCAATCTCAGTCTGGAAGAGATGAAGACGATCCGGCGATACTTCGCCGAGAAAGGAAGGCTTCCGACGGACGTCGAGCTTCAATCGCTCGCACAGGCGTGGAGCGAGCATTGCTGCTACAAGAGCTCGAAAGTGTTTCTGAGAGAGAACATATTCAACATCGAGCATCCGGACGTGCTCGCGAAGGGCGATGCGGGAGTCATGGCTTTCGACGACGAGCACGCCTACGCCCTCAGGATCGAGAGCCACAACCACCCCTCCGCGATCGAGCCATACGGCGGCGCCGCGACCGGCATAGGGGGGATCATCAGGGACGTGCTCTGCATGGGGGCACAGCCAGTCGCGCTCATCGATCCCCTGTTCTTCGGCCCTTTGGATTTCACGGGGGACCTACCCTCGGGAGTAAAGCATCCTCAGTATCTGCTCGGGGGAGTCGTCGCGGGGATCAGGGACTACGGCAACAGGCTGGGTATCCCGACCGTCTCGGGCTGCGTGTTCTTCGATGAGGGCTACATCGGCAACTGCATCGTCAACGTTGGATGTGTCGGCATCGTCAGAAGGGAGCACCTGAGGAGGAATGCGGTCGGTGGACCTGGGGACGTGCTCATCCTCGTGGGTGGAAGGACAGGCAGGGACGGCATACACGGCGTCACATTCGCCTCGGCCGAGCTCGATGAGACGTCGGAGGAGGAGTCGCGGGGAGCGGTCCAGCTTGGGGATCCGATCATAAAGGAGCCACTCATCCACGCGTGCCTCGAGGTGAATCGGAAGGGGCTCATCAACGGCATGAAGGATCTAGGAGGAGGAGGGCTTTCGTGCGTCGTCGGGGAGATCGCCCTTGCCGGAGGGTGCGGAGCGGAGGTGGAGTTGGAGAAGGTGCCGCTCAAGGAAACCGGGCTGGCGCCCTGGGAGATATGGGTGTCGGAGTCGCAGGAGAGGATGATGCTCTCCGCTTCTGAGGGAAACGTCAGGAAGATCATGGAGGTGTTCGACCTCTGGGACGTACCTGGGACCGTCATCGGGAAGGTCATCGACAAGACGGTCGTCCGCCTCTTCTTCCAGGGGGTTAAAGTCTTCGAATTGGATCTCGACTTCCTCACGAAGGCGCCGGAATACTGCAGGCCTACAAAGTCGGCAAGAACGAAGGCTGCGAAGAGGAAGGTCGCGCCAAGATTGCCGAGGAGCTTGGGCGATGCGCTCCTCCGCCTTCTCTCGGACCCGAACATCGCCTCGAAGGAGTGGGTCATCAGGCAGTACGATCATGAAGTTCGAGGAAGCACGGTCATCAAGCCCCTCCAGGGGAAGATCGGGACGAGGGGACACGGGGACGCGGCTGTCATCAAGCCCCTGAGGGATTCGAATCGCGGCCTCGCCATAGCGGTCGGGGTGAACCCATGGTTCACCTCCCTTGACCCTTACAGAGGCGGGATGAGCGCGATCGACGAGATTTGCAGGAATCTTGCCTCGGTGGGAGCCATGCCCCACTCGATCACCGACTGCCTCAACTTCGGGAACCCCGAGAAGCCGGAGAGGCTCTGGGAGTTCAAGGAGGCGGTGAGAGGGATTGGAGACGCGGCGAAGGCCCTCGGCCTCGCTGCACCATCGGGAAACGTGAGCTTCTACAACGAGACCCCGAAGGGCGCGGCCCTTCCGACGCCGACGGTCATGGGGGTAGGCATCGTCAACGACATCCGGAAATGCGTCACGGCGGATTTCAAGGCCAAGGGGAACCCGGTCTACCTCGTCGGTAAGACGAGGGAGGAGATGGGGGGCTCGGCACTCCACAGGGCATTCGGGGGATCGGGCGGAGAAGTGCCGGAGGTTGACCCGAAGAGGCTCT
>DYTM01000015.1:0-3946 GCA_020725985.1 Methanomassiliicoccus sp. | reverse complement strand
TCCAGACTGCTCCATTTCATCGAGAACGGGTATGTGAGGAGCTGCCACGACCTCTCGGAAGGGGGATTGGCCGTCGCCCTGGCGGAGATGTGTGTCTCCGGGGACGTAGGCTTGGAGGGCGATGTGGGGGAGATGGGCAACATGAGGAGTGAGGTCAAGCTCTTCTCCGAATCGAACTCCAGGTGGCTCGTGGAGGTTGACGAGAAGAGGGAGGGGGAGTGGAGAGAGGCAGTGGGCGGCGCAATCCTTGTCGGCGAGGTGGGCGGGAATCACCTCGTCCTCTCGGACGGCGCGGAGCTCATGAATATCGAATTGACGGAGCTGCGGAAGGCGTGGTCCGAGCCCTTCTGGAGGCTACTGGTATGAGGGAGGCAATTGGATGAAATCGGACGAGGTCAAGGTCTGCATCCTCAGAATCGAAGGAACGAATTGCGAAGAGGAGACTTTCGCGGCATTCAAAGAGGTGGGGGCGAGCCCTGAGAAGGTCCACCTGAAGCAGCTCGTCGGCGCCTGCCCTGCTGAACTGAAGAGGAGGCTCCAGGACTACCATGTCCTCGCCCTCCCCGGAGGATTCTCGGCCGGGGACTATGTGAGAGCGGGGGCGATCTTCGCGGCGAGGATGAAGAGCACCCTCTCCCTGGATCTGAAGAAGTTCGTTTCGACGGAGAGGCCGGTGATCGGCATATGCAACGGCTTCCAGATTCTCGTGGAGCTGGGCGTGCTTCCCGGACTCGACGGTGTTATGAGCGACGAGCCTCAAGCGGCCCTGTCCACGAACGCTTCGGGGCGTTTCGAGTGCATCCCGACGCTTCTCAAGCACGAGAACAGAGGAAAGAGCGTCTTCACCAGGAAGATAGAGACGGGGAGGGTGGTCATGTTCCCGTGCGCCCACGCGGAGGGGAACTTCATGCTGCCTTCGGAGAAGCAAGAGCGCATCCTCGACCAGCTTGAGTCCGAGGACCAGATGGTCTTCAGGTACGTCGGACCGGCCGGAGACTACGCCGGGTACCCCTGGAATCCGAATGGGTCCGTGAGGAACATCGCGGGCATATGCAACCCCGCTGGAAATGTCCTGGGCTTGATGCCCCATCCGGAAAGGGTGTTCCACAGGTGCACCCACCCCGATTGGACGAGATCTGAGATGCGGCCGGATGGCGAGGGGGACGGCAGGGCGGTTTTCGAGTCTGCGCTGGACTACGTTAGAAGGAAATTCTGATCACCCGGACGAGGGTCAGGTCAGCGAGACCCGCACCTCGACCGGCTCCCCGTCCCTCAGGCCGAGGGTCCTCCGGAGGTGGTACTTGCAGACCACCTCCATCACGTCGTTGTAATGCGAACGGCTCGGTAGCACGACCGCGCAGTCGACGTTCTGGATCGTCGCCTTGTACGCCCTCACGTCCCCGAAGGTCCTGCCGTTCTTCTCGAAACCCTTGACGACCATCCCCCCGCCCCGGCGGAGGGAGTCGAGCTTGGTGATGTCGGCCGGGCTCACCCGCACATTCAGAGTGCCGTCGTACGGCCTAAAGGAGAGCTTCTGCTCGAACTGGTCCTGATAACCTGCCTGAGTGACGTAATACTGGCCCTCCCCCATCCCGGTGATGACAGTCCCTTTGATGACCACGTGGTCCCTCATCTCGAATATCTTCTGGTACTCGGAGTACTCCTTCCTCAGCAGCTCTGCACCCTTGTCCGTGAGTCTGATCCTCTGCCTCCTCGCCCCCAGGTCCCGGTGGATCAGTCCCTCGTCCAGCAGCTCGAGTATTCGCTTCGACGCGGACTGCTGGCTCATGCCGAGTAGATCCCCGAGCTCTCGGGATGAGATGGCGATGTAGTCGTGCATCCCTCCCATCAGGGCGATCTGCCTCAATGCTCCAACGAATTTGTCGCTCATCGCGCTCCCGGCTATAGCTCCTCTAGTCCGTCGTCCCAGCAATCCACATCGGTCCGATATCGCTCCCGAAACTGACGATAGTTCGATTCTTGCTCTCTGTATTTAACCCTTTCACAACATGCTGACGGGTACCAACGATACATCCTTTAATGGTGTCAAATGCAATACCGCCGGAAGGCGAGCAGATGGAAAGGCATGTGATCGAAGCCCTGGGAAAGACGAAGGTTGTCATTGAGAACGGAAAGGTCACTTACGTCGGGGAGCCGCAGGTCGAGTACTGTCCCCTCTTCCTGAAATACCGGGGGATCAAAGAGATCACCCCGGAGATTGTCAAGGAGAACATCGAGTTCCGGATGAAGGATTTCGGTATGTGCACGCCTGGGAGGAAGCTGAGGATGAGGGACTTCCTCAGCTTCGGCGTCTCGGAGCTCATGGCGATGGCTGTGTCGAAAGGATTGCTCGACTGCGCTGTCATCGCGTGCGACGGTGCCGGAACGGTGGTGGTGACCGACCCGGAGCTCATTCAGGGGATAGGAGGAAGGATTTCCGGAATGGTTGAGACTACCCCTTACGATGAAATCGTTGAGAAGCTCGGCCGTGGGAATGTCCTCGATCCCGTCGGGGGGAGAATCGACCAGCTCGCGGGAACGAGGCTCGCGGCGAAACTCGGATTCGGGATGATCGGGGTCACCGTCGTCTCGGGAGGTGAGGCCCTGAGCATCAGGAATGAGTTTGGCGAGCGGGTGGTTATCTTCGCCGTCCACACCACCGGGGCGAGCGCAAGCGACTCGAAGGCGTTGTTCGATGCCTGCGACATCGTCTCTTCATGTGCTTCGAAATGGACGAGAGAGTATGCGAAGGAGAGATCCATTCTCACCGTCGGTAAGAAGATCCCCGTGTACGCCGCCACCGAGTTCGGCAGGAAGCTCATGGAAGAGAGGCTGAGGCAGATCGGCAACTCGAAGGAGAAGGCATCGGATCAGGAAGACGCCCCGCGCCCGCTGATCTAGTCGCTATCGAGCGCGAGATGGTTTCTCGACCGGAGAAGGATGACGCCGATCCTCATCTTCCTCAGTTTGGCGATGAGGAGCTTGTCGTTCGTCACCACGTATGCATTAAGCCTGGAAGCAAGCTCGACGACCGATTCGTCCCCTTTCCTCTCCGTCTGATCAATGGCATACTTTCTAGCCAATTCGGCGGCGACCTTGGCGTGCTTCTTCTTCGAGCGCGACAGCTCCCCAACGACAGCCGATGGCACGTGGACCTCGAAGGAGCCGAGCAAACGTTTCAGTTCGAGGTCGAGATTCAACGAGAACTCGAACGGCATCAGAAGCGCGTTTGTGTCGAGTACGACCTTCTCCATATCTACCAACTACTGGATGACGCCGTAGCCGATGAGGCGCCACTTCCCCGAGATCTTCCTCGAGATCGCGACCCTTTGGTCCGCCTCGGCGCACACGGGAATCTTCAGCGAGACCTCGGACTTGTCCTCCCTCGCGCTGGTGACGACCCCGACGGTGGTGGCGGTACCCACACTCAGCATGAGCGGCTCGTTCGTCTTGATGTTCTCCACTGCGAGATCCTCGGCGGTGCCGACGACCCTCTCGAGCAGATGAGTTGACATGGTGAATTTATGAAGAACCGGGGGCAGCGTCCCCGGCTTCCCGACGACCCTCCCGGTCAGGCCGTCCGACTTCGTCAGGGATGGGTCAAGCTTCGTACCGATGGCGATGAGCCCACCTGGCTTCGCCCTCTCCAGCGCGGTTCCGCCTGCATGCAGGGACTCGACTGTGGTGGTGACCGACTCCCAGGCGATCTTCCCCCCGCTCCCCTCGACCTTCCTGCCAGGGCCGATCTCGATCTCGTCCCCTATCTCGAATCTCCCCTGGATCAGGGAGCCGCCGAGCACCCCGCCCTTCAGTGTCTCAGGGGATGAGCCTGGCACATTGATGTCGAACGACCTGGCGACGAACATCCTCGCCGGCTTGTGCGCGTCCAGTGCAGGGGGGGGGATGTAGGTCTCGAACGCCTCGATGAGCTTGTCGATGTTGACGT
>DYTM01000216.1 GCA_020725985.1 Methanomassiliicoccus sp. | reverse complement strand
AGCGTGGAATCCTGCCGAGTCTCCGATCATAGTGGACGGTTCGCCGGTTCTGCTCGATGATCGGAGCATCGACCTGGCGGCGAACGTACTCGTCCCCGCAGCTTATTTCAACGACTGCGATGACGTTCTTGCGCTGATAGCGGAGAGCCAAAGGCAGGCGGTCGAGGGGTTGCGGGATAGCATCGAGGGTGATGTCGTTTTCGCTCTACAAAACGAATTAGCGGCACAAAGGAGAGCGACCCTAGACTACGGTTTCGGGATCGAGGTCTCGAAGATCTCTACCACCATGATCACGCAGAGATTGAATGTGAATAGGAAAGATGCCGGGGACGAAGGGCGGGAGGAGGTCAAGACGAGAACTGTCGGCGGATTGCTGCGGGGGATGGGGTTCGCTTTCAAACCAGGGGCCTCGAACAAGTCCTTCTTCGATCCCGCTTCCTTCGGCATCGTGTACCCGATCGCGGCCCGGAAGTTCGGTTTCAAGGCAGTCGAAGGGGAGTTTCACTAGTCGTCGATGATGCTCAACTCACTAACTAACTATCAACTAACTCGCGAGCCAGTATCGGAAAACGTTAGTAAGTTAGTTAGAAGTCGGATACACAAAGCGGGAGAAACGTATTATCCTCCTCGCGCCTATCTCATCCTCGGAGGGCTCTGATGCCGACGAAGTGGCGGGCCCTCTGTGACGAAATGGGCGCATACTTCAAGGAGCTAGAGGAAGGAGGACGGAGCAAGACGACCAGAGACGACTACAACTGGGCATTGAAAACTATGTTCCGAGGATTGCTGGACGCCAAGAGGGAGATAAACCCCCGGAGGGTAAGGAAAGAGGATGTGGATTGGCTGAAGAACGAGTATCTGACGGGTGGCAACAGACATAAGAAGAACATGATCCAAATCCTCCTGTTCTTCCTGAGATGGGCGGGCAATCCAGACGTGGGGAGATGGAAGTTCGCGTACGGAGATACGACGCCAAGAAATGTCCGATGGCTCTCGAACGAGCAGGCCGCGGAAGTCAGACTGAATGCGGTGGGAATGGAACGGATGATCGTTCACCTCGGCCTGGACCTCGGAGTGCGGCGGGGCGGCATGTTGAACCTCAAGACCCAAGACTTCACGACCGGACGGATGAACGAGATACACCTGCTGGAGAAGGGGCGGAACGGAGGCAAGGCGAGGGTAATCCCGTGGGACCCGCAGACCGACGAGTATCTCAGCGAATATCTGGAAATCCGACAAAAGGAGATTGACAGAGCGAGAGAAAAGAACCCTGGTGTTGCGGTTCCTGCGCGCCTTTTCATCTACGAGAGGGGCGGGAAGTTGTATGGATACAAGAAGTCGGCGATAAACAAGATTCTGGCTCAGGTAGGCGAACGGTTGGGATTCCGCCTTTCGACCCATGATCTGAGAAGGACCTGTGGGCGACAGATGTATTTCGCCGGAGTGCTGATCGAGAAGATCGCGCAACTATTCGGGCACGCCGATACCAGAACGACGCTCCGTTACTTGGGGCTCGATAAGGAGGACCTCGTTTCCGAGCAGAAGAAGTATGCGGAATATCGCAATGCCCTAAATCGGGCATTTTTGGAAGGAGCCAGTGTTAAGAGTGGACCGAGTGGGATTTGAACCCACGGCCTCCGCCTTGCGAAGGCGGCGATCTTTAGTGGTGTCCAGAGACACATCCACTGATCTATCGGCCCGCGGGTGGATAATGGCAATCTAGATTTAACCCTTTTCCTGGTCCGATCTGCTGGGGGGAGGGAAAACGGCATACCAGTGGCTCTCTATCTGACCAAAGTCTTCTTCTTCAGCGCCCTCTCCGCTTTCAAGACTGCCGCATCAACGATCTCCGGCGCTTTTCCGATGTAGTTGCCCGGCTCCATCACCTCGTCGATCTCGTCCTTCCGGATGACCGCCCGAATCTCCTTCGACGCGAGCAGCGCCTCCTTGAGGTCCTTCCCCCTTCTCTCAGCGTCGAGGCTGCACTTCCTGACGAGGGCATGGGCCTCCTGCCTGCCCATCCCCTTTCCCACCAGGCCGATCATGACCGCCTCGGCCATGATCATTCCCTTTGACCTCTCGATGTTCTCCTTCATCTTCTCAGGCCTGACAACGAGGCCGGCGAACACCTCCGCCGTCTTCGACAGGACATCATCCGTAAGAACGACGACGTGGGGTATGACGAACCTCTCGGCGCTCGAGTTGGTCAGATCCCTTTCATGCCAAAGAACCATGTTCTCCATCGACGGCTGGACAAAGGACCTGACGATGCGCGCAAGCCCACAGATGTTCTCGCATGTGATCGGGTTCTTCTTCTGAGCCATCGTCGAGCTGCCGACCTGGCTCTTGTAGTCG
>DYTM01000014.1:6490-13515 GCA_020725985.1 Methanomassiliicoccus sp. | reverse complement strand
CTCTCGGGGAAAAGCCTGTGGAGGAATCCGAGAACGCTCCTGGCGTGCACCAATACATGGCCGAGGGTCTCCTTTCCCTCGTCCGTGATCGTGTACACCCTCCTCCTTCCTTCCTTCGTCTAGACGATCATGCCGTAGTCCGCGAGTTCCTTGAGGGCCGGATAGATTGACCCAGGGCTGGGCTTCCAGTCCGACTCGGTGATCCTCTCTATCTCCTTCATGATCTCGTATCCGTGCATCGGCCTCTCCGCGAGCAGCCTCAGGATCGCCAACTTGAGGAAGCCGGTCTTGAAGCGGTGCTTCTGGAAGACCTTCTTCACGCCCTTCGCTTCCCACCAGTCGCCCTTCATTCCTCCTCCAGTTCCTAGAATTCAAACGAAGTAGTATCTGGTTCCGTGCCTGACGCAAGTGGTCGCCATCGCATCGAGCCGGTCGAGCACCCCGCCGTAGCGGTGGGCGATCGCCTTCCCCTCGGCCGGGAGCTTCTCCCTGAGCACCTTCACTTCCTCGAGGATCCGCTTCGCGTCCTCGACCGTCAGCTTCGTCCGCTCCTTCGCTAGAGCAGGAATGCGTGCGACGATGCTGCAGCCGTACTTCTCGGCGATCGAGGGAAGCGCGCTCTTCTCCGGACCGAAGGTCCCTATACATCCCCGGGCGCTGTCCCAGGAGAGGGGGCACTTCCTGCAGGTCTCGTTGAGATCGTCGAAGCTGAGCATGTCCCAGTCGGTCAGCCTGTTGTCCGGCCCCGCCTTGCGAAGGATATCGTCCCTCATGCCCTCCGGAACAGCGGCCATCGATATCCAGCCGGTGTACTGCCTCTTCGCCGCCGGGAGGAGCATCTTCCGATCCGCGTCGTTCTTCACCTTCTCCAGGTAGACGACCTCTTGTTCCTCGTCCAACCTGTTCCTCTTGAGGAACCCCTCCCAGTCCCCCGCCATGATCTTCTTCGCCTCGTCCATCCGGACGATCTCGTCGAACTCGGCATACTGCTCGTAGCCGGCGACCGAGTCGAGGTGGACCTTGATCACCGAGATCTTCCCCTTCTTGCACAACGCATCTTCGCTGTCCAGTTCACAGATCGCAATGCTTATTCCCAAGGAGTGAGCCCCCTAGTCTTCCGGCGGCCTAGCGCCGGGCGGGTATTTAGCGATTCTCATTTTCCGCATAAATACTTGGCGTCTGCCCTCAGCCGTCCCGTCCAGTATGACGACCGCTCGGAAAGAGGTAATAAATACGACGCTCCCCAATTCTCGTTCCGAGAGCGGGGGCCAAAAGGTTGGAAAGGGTGACGACAGGGGTCGAGGGCATGGACAAGCTGCTCGGAGGCTATCCGAGGGGAAGGACCGTGCTCATCAGTGGTAGGGCGGGGAGCGGGAAGACGATCCTCGCGCTCCACTTCGTCAACACGCGATGCGCTGACAGGGAGAGGGTGGCGTACATAGGGGTGGAGGAGGGCAAGGAGGATATCTTCATGCAGGCCTCGCAGTTCGGGTGGGACTTCGCTTCGTATGAAGGCAAAGGGCTGCTCAAGTTCCATCCTATCCTCGAGGAGAGGATGGTCGAGGCCAAGTACCAGTTCGATTCGTACGGGGCGGAGAGGGGCTTCGGGGCGCTGATCGACCTCATCGAGCCCGGCGTCGAGAATGTGGTCATCGACAACCTTGGCATCCTCGCCCTTGACATGCCGCTCTCCCGTTTCAGGCAGCAGCTCGACTACCTTGTCTTCGCCCTCGCCAAGCGGCGATGCACCTCCCTTATCATCTGCGACGAGACGACGATGGAGAGGTTCGGGGAGGTGGCTCTCTACTCGGTCGACGGCGCCCTCAGACTCATGAGACGCGACAACCCCTACACCGACTCGAGGGAGAGGGTACTCGAGATCGTCAAGATGAGGCGCACCCCCACCCCGATCGACTATCTCACCTTCGAAATAGGGAAGAAGGGGATCGAGATCGTCAAATGATTCTCTCCGATGCGACCGGTCTAGCCGAGGCGCTCTCCACCGAATTCTCTCAGGGCGCCTTCCCGCCCTCAGCTCTGTCCGTCTGCGGGGCCTGTTCGACCGGTTCCTCCTTCTGCGCCGTCGGTTGAGGCGACACCGGCTGAACCTCCGACGGAGCGGCTCTCTTGGCCAGCCACTCCTTCCTGTACGAGAGGTATTCGGCGGTGTAGTAGACTCCCCCCAGCGCCGCCGCGAGGACGAAGAGCATGACGAGAGGGAAGAGGTCCATGGTGATTGCGACCGTCTCCACCTCGATATCGAATCGTCCTCCCCTGAGAACGAAGAATATCCAGAGGCAGACGAAGGCGGCGGTGACGAGAGCGAACACCAGCCTCGACTGCGAGCCTTTGGGATAGAAACCGCGGAAGAACGAGAAGACCACTATCGGGATGCCGAGAACGATCACGGCGTTCCAGATGTCCCCGATGATCTCACCGGCGAAAGCGGCGAGAAAGGAGGAGACGATCCCGATGACGATCAGCGGCACAATGAGGTACTGGACCGCGGTCAGGATCGCCCCGATAGCCCCGCCCCAGACCTTGCCCTCCTTGAACGAGAACTCGCTCGTCTCACCACCCCCTATGGCCCCGGCGGGATCCAGTAGTAGTCCACGCTCTCATGTGCAGTCGCTCCCATGTAGTCGAGGGTGATCGTTATCGTCAGCGCCTCCGAGTTGTGCCCCATCCACGCCGCCGCCTCCTCGTCAATGGCGATCCGGAACTCCCCTTCGGTGACCGAGGACATGGTGATCGCCTCCTGCCCGAAGCCTATCTGGGCGGTGGCGTTGCTCACTTCGCATCCGACCGCTATCTCCTGGCCCGCGATCATCTCCGAGGAGTAGATGCGGTACGGAACGAACACGTAGGCGGTGGTGTCGATCCTCTCGAACCTTATCTCCGATTCCAGGATCTCGAAGCCGCTCACCAACGGACTCCATTCGAACGAGTTGCTGAGGCTCACCCCGAGCCTCATGAGCTTCATCATGTAGTAGGTCTCGACATCAACCACCAGATCATACGTGGCCCCGTCGAAGACGATCTTCCGGAGTTCATCCGCTTCGATGTCTCCGATGTCGATGCTCAGGTCAAGGTCGAATGTGGTCGTTCGGCCCGCGATGAGGTCCACCGGTTCGGTGCTGGCGTTGAACACCACGTCCCCCGAGTCGTCCTCAAAACTGAAGCTGACGGTGAAGTCTTCGATGTTGAAGTATCCTCCGTTGCGAACCTCGACCGGCGTGGAGAGTCTGAGAACGTCCCCCTCCATCTCCCAGGATGCCTCCTCCGACTCAGGGAGGCGGACGTCGAGGCCTCCCATAGCCAACGGGACGATGGCAAGAAGGATGATGAGGACGATGATGATTTTCAAAGCCAATATGCCGAGTCTTGCTCCAAGTAGTCCCCAGCGCATCGTTTGCGACAATGGGGCGGCCCTCCTAAATCCTTTTCTCTCTGGCTCCATACTCTGATATTCATCTCATCTCGGGACTGTCTCCCCCCAGGGAGGGACCGACGAGCTCGCCTGGCCCATGAGCCCCCTTCCTTGCTCGGTTCAGCATGAATCCCATTGCTGGTAACCAGACCGTAATGGTTAAATCGGGCGACCCTGTTGTGTTCGCCGAGGTTCGCTTGTGGAGGCAGATCCCCTGGAGATAGAGTGTCCGATATGCGATCACAAGATGCCAGCGGAGGCGAGGAGATGCCCCTCCTGCGGCGTCGATTTCGTCACCTCCGGAATGGACGAGCTCGAGGAGGTCGCCAGGGAAATATCGGACGGGAAGCCCCCAACACCCGAGGCCGCGATTGAGGAGACCAGCCCCTCCCCCGGGAACGGGGAGGCGAGCCAGAATGCAGCGGAGCGGGGCGAGATCGCAGAGAACCTTCCGAACCCGGGGAACGGGGAGAACGGATCGAAGAAGGAGAAGAAGGGTCTCAAGGGACTTTTCGGCCGGAAGAGGCAGTGACCCCGCAAAGCTTTTTGCCTAGGGCTATCAATCGCTGAGCATGGCGGAGCTGAGGGTGAGGAAGCGCCACAGGCTCAGGGAGAAGGAGATTAGGGCCTTGGCCGAGGAGATATCCTCTGAGGCCGGGGTGGCAGTCTTCTCGCCGAACGACACCGTCGATAGAGCGGAGACCGGGAACTTCGATGTCGTTTTTGTCAACGGGGCGACCCTGGCGATAGTACAAGAAGGGAGGGCGTTCCTGACGGTCAGGGGTCTTCTGAAGTACAAGCCCTCGAAGGCGTTCGTCACGGTGGACATGGGCGCCGTGCCTTTCGTATCCAAAGGGGCGGACGTCATGGCCCCGGGCATCGTGGAAGCGGATCCGGGGATAAGGGAGGGCGATTTCGTCTGGATAAGGGATGCGAATCACAAGGTCCCCCTCGCCATCGGGAAGGCGCTGATGTCAGGGGAGGAGATGCTCAAAAGGAACCCCGGTAAGGCGATCAAGAGCATCCATTACGTTGGGGACAAGATTTGGAAGATTGACGAGGTCTAGCCTCGGCACCTGCACTCGGACTCCCGACGAAAAGCGCAAATGATTAAGGTGACTTGATTCCTAGCTTTCTCCGAGGGGATTCCATCAGCCCGAAGAAGAGTGCGAAGGCGAGCGAATCGAAGGGGTTCGAGCTGTCCGAGGGTGAGATCGAAGCGATGCGGAAGCCGGAGCTGTATCGCTGCCATGTGTGCAAGGACGTCTTCAGGCGAGCTCAGGGGGACATGGTGATCGAGAAGGCCGAGGGATACTTCTATTGCTACGACTGCCTGGAGGCTGAGACTGAGAAGACGAAGAAGAAGGCGAAGAAGAAGTGAAGGAAGAGGGGGAAGGAAGGCGGTTCCGCGGGCTCCTTTCCCCCGCTCCATCGAGCGTTCCAGTCCTCGCGATTTGAGAAAAGGTTAATAACGAGACAGGGCATTATCACACAAAAGGGGATGCGATGCCACTGCTTAAGAAGCCATTTGGAAGGGGCAAGGAAGAGGTTGAGACGGTCGAGAGCGACCAGTACATCGACCTCGGTCAGCTCACTTTCGACGAGGGGAGCCCGCTCTCGGGCAAGGGAATGGTGAAGATAGCCGAGATATACAGATACGAGGACGTTTCCGCGGTCACGCAGCCGGTCTACAACGGAAACATCCTTCTGATCGACTACTCCGCCATCGCCAACGACTCCCTCACACTCAAGAGGATAACGAACGAGCTGAAGTCCGTCGCCAGGGACACGAACGGGGATGTTGCCGCGATAGGCCGCAACTTCATAGTCATCGCCCCGAACGGGATAAAGATCGATAGGCAGAAGATCAAGGGCGGCTTCACGTAGTCGATCTGTCCTTCGTTCCTCTCTTCTTTCTTGAGTTCGGGACAGTGGCTACCTCCCTCTTTTGAATTTCTCAACAGTAATAAATAGCTCCGAAATCATGTTCACACAGTGTCTGGCTTCAAGGTTGTTCATGACGGCGTGCACGGGAGCGTGAGGCTCGAGGGCGTCTTCCTCGATCTCCTCGAGAGGCCGGAGATGCAGCGCCTTCATGGCGTCCACCAGTTGGGATTGGCTCATCTCGTGTTCCCGGGGGCGAATCACACAAGGCTCGAGCACTCGCTCGGGACCTACCACATCGCCGGTAAGATCGTCCAGGTCCTCGGTCTTCCGGAGGAGGAGGCGAAGATTGTATTGGCCGCGGCGCTGCTGCACGACCTGGGGCATCCACCGTTCTCTCACACCCTCGAGGCCGTACTCAAGGACCGGCTCGGGATAACGCACATGGAGGTGACCAGGGCGATCGTCATGGGGGAGAGGACTGCCGTCTCCGGCGAAGTCTGGGAGGTGCTCGGTGGAGTCGAGTCGATATCGGATCTGCTCGAGCGGGCGGGTATCTCCCCGCAGATCGTCGCCGATCTCATCGCTTCCCCGATTGACTCGGGCGCCTTTGGCCAGAGCCAATTAGAGGTGGAGGGTGCCCAGGCCCACTTCGGGGGCAGGGATTACCTCCGACAGATCATACACGGCCCGGTGGACGCGGACCAGATGGACTACCTCCTCCGGGATGCTCACTATACCGGTGTCGCGCATGGGACGATCGACCTAGACCGGCTGCTTCAGACGATCAGCGTGTTCCACGGGGATCTGGTCGTGGACAAGGGCGGGGTGGTGGCGGTGGAGGGGCTCCTGGTGGCGAGGGCGCTCATGTATACCTCGGTCTACTTCCACAAGACCGTGCGGATCGCGGAGATGATGCTCTGCAAGGCGGCGGAGCTCGCCGAGCGGAGCGTGCTGGAAGATATACAGGTCGAGACGGACTTCTCATTCGCGGGGAAGCTGCTCGCATCTGGGGGAGATTCGAATAGGATCATGACGATGCTTCAGTACCGGAGGCTTTACAAGAAGGCCTTCTCCGTCAACGTGGGGGAGCTGGAGGAGGAGCAGTTCTCCTCGCTTCTCTCTCTGACCGACTACCGCAGGAGGAAGGAGGCCGAGGCCCAGATCGCCGAGAGGGCTCGGGTCAGCGAGGCGGAAGTCATCGTGGATGTGCCGGAGAAGGAGCTCCTCATCTCCGAGCCGAGGATAGGGAAGACCGAGGTGCCGATCCTCAACGGGGACAGGGTCCGGCCGCTCTCCAAGTACAGCCCCCTGGCGAAGGCATTGCAGGCGAGAAGCGTTCACGACTGGGCGGTGATGGTTTCTTGTCCCCCGGCCATCAGGGAAACGGTGGAGAAAGTAGCCGCGAAGGTCCTCTTCTCCTAGCGGATGATGATCGCTCCGCAGGATGAGACAGTCGTGCATCATTGGCCCTAGGTGACGACAACGCCCGCGCGATCTCCTCCTTCCCGCTTGCGACATGGCGTTTTCTCCATGTAGTCTCGTAAGTAGGGTGCCTCCGCTTGAGGAACATATCTCACGAACCGGAATCGGGGGTCACGATGGCAGAACCAACCACATCGCCTCGTATTCTTCCGGAGCAGCGGGCGCAGATGTCCTCCCTCTTGAAGTCGGTGTCGGGGAGGGAGTTCGAGAAGTGCATGACGCATCG
>DYTM01000014.1:383-6480 GCA_020725985.1 Methanomassiliicoccus sp. | reverse complement strand
CAATGATCCAGCCGGAGGAGGTGGCCAATCTCGTGGACCGCCTCTTTGACCATGCGGTCCTCCACCTTGCCCTTGTCGGGGCCGATCAGTCTCGCGTACGAGATGACGCTTGTGTGTCTCCTGCGGTCGGCGACCCCGAAGACGAAGTTGAGGCCGGGGACGAAGAGATCGGCCGCAACCACTCCTAGGAGGACCGAGCCCATCGGAGGCGCAGACAGATCGAGGAGGGCGGAGGCGAGGAACTGCCTTCTTGCGCGATCGAACGACTCCGGCGGCAGTCCGGTTTTTCCCAGGACGGTGACCTCCCGGAAAACCAGCCTCAGCCGGGAGGCGAGGGCCTCGATCAACCCAGCATCCGACGGACCGATGGGAAGAATGAGAACCCCTAGTTCGATCCTCAGCCCTTCATCACGCCGATCGGCCAAAGCCTTGCCACCTTCTTGGAGAGCCCCGCACCCTCCACGACCGAGACCACATGGTCGATGTCCTTGTATGCGCCCGGGGCCTCCTCCACGATCCCATCCTTCGTGCTCGAGCGGACATAGATGCCCCGGCTTTCCAGCTCCTGGCAGACCTGGTTCACCCTGTACTTCCTGATCGCAGCCTCCCTGGACATGGTCCTCCCGGCACCGTGGCAGGTGGACCCGAACGCCTCCTTCATCGTTCTCTCTGTGCCAACGAGAACAAAGCTTCCTGCGCCCATGTCCCCTGGGATGATGACAGGCTGCCCGATGCTCCTGTACTTCGCGGGCACCTCCGGCAGGTCCTTCGGGAAGGCCCGGGTGGCGCCCTTCCTGTGAACGTAGACCTTCCTCCTCCTTCCGTCCACCTCGTGCTCCTCCACCTTCGCGATGTTGTGTGCAACATCGTACACGCAACGCATGTCCATTTCCTCCGCCGAGCGCTTGAAGACGTCCTCGAACGACTGGCGAACCCAGTGGAGGATCATTTGCCTGTTCGCCCAGGCATAGTTCGCCCCGCACGCCATCGCCTTGAAGTAGTCCTGCCCGTCCTTCGAGTTCACCGGCGCGCAGGCGAGCTGCCTGTCTGGGAGGTCGATCTTCCTTTCCCTCACCGAGTGCTCCATCACCTTGAGATAGTCTGTCGCGATCTGATGCCCGCAACCCCTTGACCCGCAGTGAATCGTGACGGTGATCTGCCCCTCCCTCTCGATGCCGAATGACCTCGCCGCCTCCCCGTCGAACACCTTCTCCACCTTATCGATCTCGAGGAAGTGGTTTCCTGAGCCGAGGGAGCCGACCTGAGGCACGCCTCTCTCCTTCGCCTTGTGGCTGACGGTCCTCGCGTCTGCGACCTTCATCCTCCCCCCTTCCTCGGTCACCTCTAGGTCCTCGGCCCAACCGTAGCCGTTGTTGACGGCCCACTCCGCCCCGAGCTCAAGAATGTCGCTTATCTGATTCGCGGCCACATCCGTCACCCCTTCGGAGCCCACTCCCGCAGGGACGTTCTTGAAAAGGACGGCGACTAGATCTTTGATCCTCGGCTTGATATCGCTCTCATTGAGGTTGGTTCTGACAAGACGCACTCCGCAGTTAATGTCGAAGCCTATCCCCCCCGGCGAGATGACGCCCTCATCCGCATCCATCGCCGCCACCCCCCCGATGGGGAAGCCGTAGCCCCAGTGGATGTCCGGCATGGCGAGCGATTTCCCGACGATTCCAGGAAGGCAGGCGACGTTCGCGGCTTGCTCGGGGGCATTGTCCCCCCGGATCGAGCCGATCATCCTGCTGTCCGCGTAGATGACGCTGCTGGTCCTCATGCACTTCTTGTAGCTCTGCGGTATCTCGTACCGGAAATCGTCGATCCTGTTCAGAGGGCCGCTCCAACTCATGTCTCCGCACCTCCCCCGATTATACTACCAGCGGTTTATTAAACCTTCCAACTCCTGGCAGACCGTCCTCAACTGCACCCTACTTCCAGGCAAGTTTCTCCGTTCTCCTCAGAAGCTAGTCCGAACACCCCGATCTCGACCTACCCGCTCCGGGCGAATTGAGAACCGAGAGACCCTGTCTTCCGAGGGGTGGTCCGGCTCTACGGCAACGACTCGCGCCCAGATGGCATCAATATCAGCGCCGATACCAATGGCAACAACTATTTAATCGCAATCGCGGAGTCAATCCCGAGCTCGATGCTAGAGGGCGACCTGATCTACTCGGCCATCTCACCCGCAATGGGTTTCGTCGGTCTACTTCTCGGCCTGTACGCTCTGAAGAAGAACCCTTTTCTCAGGGCGTCGAGGATCTTCGCCGGGGTGATAGGCATTTTCTTCCTTGCGGGGATACTGGATTTCGCCTTCAGGAACGCCCCCGATGAGGGGACGGCGACCATGTTTGCGCGGGCGGTCTTCTTCCTCATCGTCCTCATCTACGGCATCTTCCTCTTTCTCTCGTCGTATCTTCCGTACGAGAGGAAGGACAACTGGTTCAAGGATCACGCCATTGCATTCGTCGTCGTCTTACTGGTCACCGGGGTGGTCGCGGCGGTCGCGGTCGACGACATCGTTCTGACGAACTTCGGATGGAGCTTGGCCGAGTCTCAAGCCATCTACGTCATCGGGGCAATCATCCTCTCTTACGCCGCCTTGACTCTCGTGATACTGGGGAGAGTGTACAAGTCGGCGAAGGGCGCGTACGTACGCCTGCAATGTCTTCTGATGGGTGTAGGGGTGTAGGGGTCGCCTTTCCGATATTCTTGGCGTCCGGATTAATCGTCCTCAACCTCCTAAATCTGGGGAACTTCCCGTTCCTCGCTCCGGGCTTCCTCGTGACAGTCGTCGCCTTCATGCTTGCGATCGTACGATACAAACTCTTCATCATCGTCCCCGTCGAGGAGAGTGCTCTCACGAGGCGGAGAAGGGACGAGGCGAAGGCCGAGGTCGCGCCCTCCACATCCTATCTCGTTGAAGAGAAGATCCCGAATGCCGCATACGGGGTCTTCCTGGAGCAGATTGCGAGCGGATCGAAAGGCCTTCTGATCACGAGGACTCATCCCGACGCGGTCAAGGAGAAGCACGGCCTCGTCGAGACCCCGATCATCTGGCTCGCGAGCACCCCGGGGCCGGACAGGGTGGATCCCTCGAACCTGTCAATCCTCCAGCACACCGTCGCCGAGTTCCTGAGGAAGGACGAGAACACCGTCATCATGCTCGACGGGATCGAGTACCTCATCTCGAACAACCCGATGGAGAAGGTTCTGCGAACGATGTACGCGATCAGGGACGAGGTGGTCGTCGCGAACTCGAGGCTCATAGTCCCGCTCGACCCGGAGGTACTGGATGAATCGAAGCTCGCCCTTCTGGAGAGGGAGTTCGAAATCACAAGGGCGGGAGAAGGGGCCGGGACCGAGATTTGAACTCGGGTCTAGGGATCCACAGTCCCACAGGATACCAGGCTACCCCATCCCGGCCATGTGGGGAAATGTGAACACCTCGGGATAGATAAAGTTTGTCTCCTCCGAGTTGCCAGACACGATGCCTCCCACTCTCTCGGATGTCAGCATCCGGACGATCGGCCTATTCGTATGGGAACACAGCGTACATCAAGGCGAACTTCTCCCTTTTCTCTTGCGAGTGCTTCTCAGTGAGCTCCTTGAGCCTCTTGTCCGTCTCCTCGATGAACCTCTCCGCGTCCCTCTTCGACTTCTCGGTGTCCGGAAGGATCACGTAGTTCGCACCGAAGGGGTACTGGGGGCGCTGCTCCACCTTGGCGAAGTAGGTGTCCCTCCTCTCGTCCAGGAGCGTTATCCCTCGGTTCAGTATGCCCTTGATCGCCCCCATCGCCGCGAAGACGAGATTGATCCTCTCCGAAATGTCAACGGTGGCTGAGTCAGCCGCCTGACCGATCATCCCGGGCTCGAACGCCGAGCCATAGTACTTCTCCACGAGGTTGCCGACGAGCTCGCTCCTCGTCTGGCTGACGAGGCCGGCCTCGACGAGCTTCTTCACGTGGTATTGTGCATTCTGGATGCTCATTCCAAGGAGCTGTGACACCTGCGTCACCGTCATCTCTTTCGTGGAGAGGAGGGTCAGAATCGCAAGCCTGTTCGGCTCTGAGAGCACCTTGATCTGTTCGACACCGATTTCCTTCATGATGCACACTCAAATTTCGTTGTAGCGGTATAACACAATAGCAACGCTTAAATATGTCGATGATATTCACTCAAATGAGATTGGAACGGTTAGATTCCGTTTGAAGGTGAAGAAAATGATGAAGAAGATCGAGAAGGAAGCGAGGCCGATACCGCCGCATATCAACTTGTACGTGCTGCCCAGGTAAACCTCCACCCTTTCCTTTGTCTGTTCTCTCGTTCTCAGCTCGCTGAAAGCGTTTGCGTCTTTGTCAATGAGTAACCCATACTGTCCAATGCAAGTGCACTCCGTCCGCCTGCGGGCCTCTTTCCTTCCTGCGCGTGCGAAACGCGCTCGCAACTCTTAAGAGCACTCCGCCCCTTCGTCCCAGGGAGCATCATGAAGCGCGACGTCATCTCGATACTCGATCTCAAGGACGATCTCGGAGGGATCCTTGAGCTGGCATCGAAGCTCAAGAAGGGGAAGATGAAGAAGGAGAAATCCCTCAGCGGAAAGACCCTCGCCATGATTTTCGAGAAATCAAGTACAAGGACAAGGGTCTCGTTCGAGGCGGGGATGGCGCAGCTCGGGGGCCACGCCCTCTATCTGAGCCCGAAGGACCTCCAGATCGGGAGGGGAGAGACGATCGCCGACACCGCCAGGGTGCTGAGCCGCTATGTCGATTGTATCATGTACAGGGCCTTCAGCCACGCTGCGATGCTCGAGCTCGCCGAAAACGCCAGCGTGCCCGTCATCAACGGTCTGGACGACGTGGAGCACCCATGCCAGATCGTCGCAGACCTCCTCACGGTCAAGGAGCACAGGGGGGGCTTCAAGGGGAGGAAGATGGCGTACGTCGGGGACGGAAACAACGTCTGCAACTCCCTGCTCCTCGGGGCCGCGATCGTCGGAATGGACTTCGTGGCCGCATGCCCCAAAGGCTACGAGCCAGACCGGAAGATCGTCTCCGAGGCGCGGAGGATTGCGAAGGGGACCAAGTGCAGTTCCGAGGTCGTCGATGATCCCGTCGTTGCAGTCAAGGGCGCCGACGTCATCTACACCGATGTATGGACCTCGATGGGGCAGGAGGCCGAGGCGGAGAAGCGCGAGAAGGCCTTTGCCCCCTACCAGGTGAACTCGGCGCTTGTCAGGAAGGCGAAGAAGGACTGCATAGTCATGCACTGCCTCCCGGCGCACCGGGGGCTCGAGATCACGGACGAGGTCATCGACGGGAAGAGGAGCGTGGTGTTCGATCAGGCCGAGAACCGTCTCCACGCCCAGAAGGCCATCCTGCTGAGCGTCATCCGCTGAGATTCGAGAGCTGCCCCTCTACTATCCTTTCCATCTCCTCGATGAAGTCCATTTCCCTCCCGCTCGAGATCGTCGCCCCGGCGGCGATGTTGTGTCCCCCGCCGGTCCCGCCGACCCTCTCCGACGCGAGCTTGACCGCCTCCGCCAGATCGAGACCCCTGTTCACCAGCTCCCGCGTCCCTCTAGCTGATACCTTCACCTTGTTCTCCTCCGAGAACGCGAAGGCGACGATCGGCAGCTCGGTCGGGATTTCTCCCGATCCGAGCACCATCCCCGCGACGATTCCGACGATCGAGTCGAGGATTTCGTCCTTCCCGTGGAAGTACTGGAGGTTCCTCCCTCTGACCACGCCGAGGTCCTTGACCAACGCGACCGCGTCCGCCAGGTTCCCCCTGTGGTTCTGGAGGAGCCCGAGACCCTTCCGCAGTGTCTCTCCCCTTTCCCCGGAGCAGATCGCAACGCCCGTCATACCCTGGCCGTACCTGCCGCAGGCGTTGAGGAGGGTGGAGAACTCCTTCGCATCGTGAAGCTCGGTGCCCTTCTCCTCCTTGTTCAGTATGTAAACCTCGCCGATGAGCCTCCTCACCCCCCAATGCCCTGCACCGCAGTCGAGAAGATGATTGCTGAGCGCGCTCGCCACCGTCCTCCTCTCCTCCTTGCCCAGATCGACCCAGCACCTCCATTTCTCCCCCTCGGTCA
>DYTM01000014.1:0-373 GCA_020725985.1 Methanomassiliicoccus sp. | reverse complement strand
CGACAGGAATCGCTGGCACGCGACCGCGTCGTTCGTCAGGGAGGGAAGGATTGGATCCGTCGAGTACTGGAGCATCTTGGCGACCGGTCTCGTCTCCCTGCCGAAGATGCGGAGGTCCTTCACCACTGTCACCGTCCCCAGCTCTGAGGGATCGTCCAGTATATGCCTGTTCATTCCCTTCAGCCTACACTCGGCCGAGTCCTGGAAGTCCCCGACCGCCCCGACGATCGCGATGGAGGCGAGGCTCCTGTTCCCGCCGTCCATCGCCCTCGCCACCATGTACGCCACCCCGGCGCTGCTGATATCGATCGAGCCGTCGATGCCGAAAAGATGGGGGTTGAGGTGCCTCTCGACGAAGCTGAACAGATCCACG
>DYTM01000215.1 GCA_020725985.1 Methanomassiliicoccus sp. | reverse complement strand
GGCTTTTCTGGAACTCTTCCCACACACGATCCCTGTCCCCGGCATCTATCAAATCACCGTACGAAACTCGTCGATTCCCGATCAGGTCCGAAGGCTGATAGCCCGTAAGACTCCCGCATCCATCGCTCACAACCTCCATCGTCCAATCTCGGTCGTTCCGGCAACGATACGCCATTCCGGGCAGATTGCCTATCAGAGCGTCAAGACTGCGCTGCAATTCGGCAAGGGCGGCCTCAGTGCCAACGACCTTAGGGCTCTCCAGAGCCACCCAGGTAACACCACTTCGAACAATCGCGACTCTATGCCTCCCAATCACTCCGATGACCTCGAGTGGCCCCATCCCGACCGAATGGAAGGCGCAGAGAGCCATGATTTTGCGACCCTCAATGAGCTTCTCGACAGATTCGTCCAGTCTAGAGATCTCCATGAAGTCACTCTCGCTCTTCGGGCGGACGTCCCAAACGAGCCTGACTCCCTCGAAGCCGTTCCCAAGTGCAACATGAACTTTCTCGGAGAACAGATCGATAAAACGGTCGAGGGGAATGTCTCTCATCAATACGACCTCAATCTGTCCCTTCCTCGCGCGCTCCTCGAGGCCCGCTATCTTCTCCCGGAGGATGGCGAGAGAACCATCGACACCAGTCTCTTCTGAAACCATCATTAGGCAGAACTCGTTCTTCTCCAAACCTGCGGACAGGTAGGGGACAATGACATCGAGAAAATCCTGTCTGGAGTCGTAGAACTGACACAGATGCGTTCCCCAACCAATGTCCTGCAGGACCTCCAGACCTGAAACGGCCATTCGGCAGTCCGCCCCTGCACCCGCGCTGCTCTATGTCGGGGACCCGACTGACTAGTCGCTACTCGACGTCGGCCCCCCTGCCCCTCTCCAGAAGATACGCCTCCCGCTGCCATATTACTTTCGCTCAGCTGTCGGTCAAGAGATGACGTGGGGGCGAACACGCCCGAGCGGCCTGGGGGCACAATGGTAATATACGCTGGCCGTCCTCATCTAGCACGGGGATGGGATCTGAGAAAGAGGAGCCTCGTTGCCGCGATCCTCGCCATTCTGGCAATCACTTCGCTCGCGTACGGGATAGTGGGCCCTTCCATGGCAGGCACACCTGACAGGATCCAGAGTCTCGCGTTCCTTGACTCGGAAGACCACTTCACTGCCTACTTCATCCTCGTCGACCAGCAGGGAAAGGAGATGACGACGGGGGGAAGGGTCCATCTAGCGATCTGGGACGACCTCCTCGCAACTCTGCACGAAACGACCTTCGACATCGAGAAAGGAGAGTTCTCGGTCTACGACGAACCTTCAGGATCCCAGATCCTGGCCTATGTCTGGGACATCCCCTTCACCTTGATAGCCAAGAGCGACAGCCGAAACGACACCCTCACTGCCGACCTCTCCTTCGCCTGCCAAGGAATCACGCTGACCAAGCGATTCGAGGAAGTGCCGTTCCCAGACGAGTTGAGGGCTCCGAACAAAGCCCCGATCCCGGACATCCGAGCCCCCTCGATTGGCTGGAGCAAGGTGGCGCTCGAGCTGAACGCGTCTCAGAGTTATGATCCCAATCTGGACGAGATCGAGTACATCTGGAGCTTCGGGGACGATGGGAACGGATCGGGGAGTGTAGTCTTTCACGCATACGAGCGACCCGGTCACTACACGATCTCGCTCACCCTCCTCGACGGACAGGGCGGGGAGTCGACGATGGAAAGACTGGTTGAGATCCGCAATCCCGAGAAGCTGAGGATCGACGGATGCGGGTGGGCCTCGGAGTGGGGATGGGATGAACATGACGGGCAATTCTGTGCTAACGTCACCCTCTGGAACCAAGCTCCAGTCTACGTCGAACTTCACGCTCGAGACGGAGGGGGGAGGTGGGCACGCCGCAGACGACGTTGAGGGGGACGTTCCGAATCGCATGTCGCCAGGGGAGGAAGTACAATGCATCCTTTTCTTCAACATCTCGACTTCAGAAGAGCCGGAAAGAGTCATCTACGATGACAGGGCGACGGCCTGGATCAATTATGACAGGGGCAACCTGACAGTCACTTTCCTCGATGTGGGACAGGGGGATGCGATCCTGATTGAGACACCTGACTCGAGGAGCGTGCTGATCGACTGCGGTCCGGACGCCGCGGCAAGCGATCTCGTCGATCTCCTTCGATCAACGACAAACGGAACGATCGACGCACTCATCGCCACCCACCCCGACTCTGATCACATCGGAGGGGCGGATGAAGTCCTCGAGGCGTTCGATGTGCTCAGAACATGTCATCCTGGCTATCACAAGGACACTGTGGCGTACGAATCCTTCGTCGCCGCCGCCGAGGCGGAGGGATGTCAGATCTACACCG
>DYTM01000214.1 GCA_020725985.1 Methanomassiliicoccus sp. | reverse complement strand
CTCCACGCCGGTCAACCAGAACCCCATCCCCATGGGCGTGGACCTCGTCGTCCACAGCGGCACGAAGTACCTCAACGGCCACTCCGATCTGATAGCGGGCGTGGTCGTCGGGTCATCCGGTCAGATCGACAGGATTTGGAGGAAGCGCATCCTGATGGGCGGTACTCTGGATCCTATCGGCGCCTTTCTCCTCCTCAGGGGGATGAAGACCCTCGTCATAAGGATGGCAAGACACAACGAGAACGGGATGGCGATGGCCGAATTCCTCGAAGGACACAGCAAAGTGGAGCGGGTCTACTACCCCGGCCTGAGGTCCCACCCCCAGCACGATCTCGCGAAGGGGCTTCTCCGGGGATTCGGAGGGATGGTGAGCTTCGAGGTCGCGGGAGGGAGGGCCGGGGCCGAGACCGTCCTGAGGTCCCTTCAGCTGGTGAAGAAGGCCACGAGCCTCGGCGGGGTCGATTCCCTGGCCAGCATGCCCCTCAACTCCTCCCACGCCGCGCTCTCTCCAGCGGACAGGGCGCGGCTCGGGATCAGGGACTCGCTCGTTCGCCTCTCGATGGGCATCGAGGACATCGAGGATCTCAAGGCCGATCTCGACCAGGCGCTGGCGAAGGTATAGAGGCGAGGGAAGGTGCCGTCTCCTTTCCGAGCATTGGGAAAGGATTAAGAGAGTACTATCCGATTCCGACTGGATGATTCGGCGCCCCAGAGGGACAAGGGACTTCGGCCCGGACGAGATGGAGGCGAGGCGCTACATCGAGAGCCTCATGAGAAGGGAGGCCGAGACCTTCGGTTTCAGGGAGATCGCCACCCCCGTCTTCGAGCACGCCGAGCTGTTCACCCTCAAGTCCGGACCGAACATACTCGCGGAGATGTACGCCTTCCTGGACAAAGGGGGGCGGGAAATTACCCTCCGCCCGGAGCTGACGGCACCGGCGATCCGATTCTTCGTCAACGAGCTCGCCGAGCTTCCCCGTCCCCTCAAGATCTTCTACACGGGCCCCTGCTTCAGATACGAAAGACCACAGAGCGGGAGGTTCAGGGAATTCTACCAGTTCGGCGTAGAACTCATCGGGGTGCAGAACCCGGAATCGGACGCCGAGGTCATCGCTCTTGCCGCCTCGATCATGGACCGGATCGGCCTCAAAGGATACAGGATCAGGGTGGGGCACATTGGCATACTGCGGGACAAGCTCAAGGTCGCGGGCGTGCCCGGAGAGACTGTGCCGGTCATACTCCAGAAGCTCGACAAGAAGCTTTACGACGAGGCGGTCCCCCTCATGAAGGAGGCCGGGATGGATGAGAAGTCGATCGAGGAGACGATTGGGATAACGGAAATGAGCGGTCCAGTGTCCGTGCTGGAGGAGGTCGGAGGCGAGGCGAAGTCCTACCTGGAGGAGGTCTTCGGGGTGCTCGAAGCGAGCAAGGTCAGTAACCTCCAGATCGATCTGGGGGTGATCAGGGGCCTCGACTACTACACCGGCATAGTGTTCGAGATCGACGTTCCCAAGCTGGGGGCGGAGAAGCAGGTGTGTGGGGGCGGTTCCTACTCCCTTTCGGAGCTCTTCGGAGGGGAGAAGGTCTTCTCCACTGGCTTCGCCATAGGTTTCGACAGGACACTCATCGCCCTAGCGAAGGAGGGGTTCGAGGCGCCGAGGAGAAGGGTCGAGGTCCATGTGATCCCTGTCGGCGATGCCACCAGGTCCAAAGCCTTCGAGATTACGGCTATGCTGAGGAAGGAAGGCATAGGGGCCGATGTGGATTTGATGCGAAGAAACCTCGCGAAGAACCTGAAGTACGCCGACTCGATCGGGGCACGGAGGGCGGTCATCGTCGGGGAGAAGGAGCTCGGGTTCGGCGCTGTCACGGTCAGGGACATGGTCAGCGGAGAACAGACTACGATCCCGCTCGGCGACCTCCCTGGCTATCTCAAGGGAACAAGAGATTTCGGCGTCTGAGGGCGGTGTGGTGGGGATCTAGAACAGTTGCTTAGGAGGAAAGTTGAGCCACCGACCTCAGGCACCTAATTCACACTACTAAACAACCGCTATATTAACGTATACCCTCATTCTTGCGGGAGGGGAAAGGCCTTCCCGCTGCCTTGGGCGGAGCGGCTAGATGGCCGAAGCGGTCGATGCCGGACCTCACGAAGGCGATCAGAGGTGGCCAGGGATTCTAGAACCGTCTTCGAAAGCCGGCGTGTCTGTCGAGTTCGTCGTTGACCAGTCGATCCGCCCTGGCGATCATCGGGTGCTCGCGCTCGGCGTGCTCAATTGCGGAATCCCTGAATCTCCTCATCCTCTCCTTCGCCTCCTGGTACAGGGGGAGGAGGTTCCCCGCTCTGACTCTGTACTCCCCTGTCATCTGC
>DYTM01000213.1 GCA_020725985.1 Methanomassiliicoccus sp. | reverse complement strand
GATCAGAGACCGCCGGCAAGATGTTGAGGATTCTTCTGGAGGAGTACGGCTCAAGAGCGGACATCAGGTTGGTGACGATCACAGGGGACGATGTCAAGGAGGTTGTGGAGAGGGTGAGGGAGATAGCTCAGGAGCACAAGGGGAAGGGGGACACGGTTGCGCTCGATGTCACTCCTGGCAGGAAGGCCGTGGTCCTGGGATCGGTTTTCGCGGGATGGGGGAGGGACCTCCTCGACCGCATCTTCTACCTCTACATGGAGACGCTCTTCAACGCGAGCAGGCCCCACATCCTCATACCGATGGCGATCCAGCATCCACACGAGATAATAAGGGAGGCGAAGTGATGGAGCTCGAAGCGGACAAGGACTTCCTCATGGCGGTCATGAACGAGGCGATCCTCCATCAGAAGAACGACATCGCCGTCCGATCGGTCCTGCTGGATCTGGACCTGATGAAAATTGATATGATGAAGCAAAGGATAGACTCGATCGCCCGTTTGGAGGACTTCGACAGCGTCATATCGAACATCAGGCTACGACTTGCGAATGAGGCCCTTAGGAGCGACCTGCCCTCCTACTCCGATTTCAGAGAAGTGTTCCAGAGCTCCGTGCTGCTCCCGGAGAACCTGGGGGAGCTGTTCTCGGAGATCAAGGACATCGAGGAGAGGAAGAGCGATCCCTACAAGAACCCGCGGCAGAAGTGCCTCGGCATCGACACGAACATCGCCTACAGGCGTCTCCTCAGCCGTCTACTGGCATACGGTGGCCCGCAGCGACCGAGGGACATCAACTTCCGATGCGTTCAGATCCTCCTCCCCTCGATCGTCGAGGAGGAGATCTCGGCGAGGGTGGGAAGGAAGTATACCGGCAAGGATGTCGATGAGTTGGGCGAGGCGCTCGGCAGTCAAAGGTTCGTCAGGTCGTTTCTGAACTGCTGCTACAAGGACGGGCGGAGGGCGCTCAACGCCCAATCGGAGCTGAGGATTCTGAAGGAGAAGTACAACTGCTGGGACGTGAGGGGCGGCAGCTTCCTCGAGGACAAGGAAAAGAGGGACGTGGAAATCATCCGCGCGCTGGCCAATCATGCTTCTTCGCAGTATCTGGACTTGGTCTATCTGACATCGGACGACAAGTCGCTCGCCCATGCGGTCGCTTACAAGGTGCGCTCGCTGGGGCTCAGGTATCCCCGGGAAATCCCGTCGAAGTTGACGGCGGACCCGTGGCTGCTCGTGGAACTCCTCTACGACCTCTCGATCGTTTTCGGCGCAATCTCGCTGAAGGGGCTCGGAGTCGTCGTGATGGGAGACTGGTCGGGGAAGACGACCGAGGACTACCACCGTGAGAGAGTGAAGCTCGTCGTCGAGGAGAACTCCTCCTTCAGGAGGGTATTGGAGAAGGATCACCGCATCCTGGCGAGACTCGAGTCGGCGGTTGATCTCAGAAGGATTGCGTAGCCTCGTTTCCGAAGCTCGAGCCCAACGGAGGGTCGAGGGATTAATTACGGATTAGCGACGTCGTGTCCTCACAGATCGCAGCTGGAAGGTGATAGAAACGCCGACGAAGAAGCATCAGCACAAGAAGTCCCCAGAGAAGAAGAGCATCGAGCAGAAGTTCGGGTACGTTCCCCTCGTGCTAACGAGCGCTGGGAAGATCGACGAGGAAATGGGAGGGGACCTGCAGAAGGTCCTCGCGGACATGTACGAGAACGTGTGGAGCGAGGGTGCCCTGCCGAGGAAGTACAAGCACCTCATCGCGCTCGCAATCGCTCTGGTTGAGAGGCATGAAGGTCAGACTCTCAAAGTCCTGGACAAGACGAGGAGGGCCGGTGCGAGCGAAGAGGAGATATACGAGACGCTGAAGCTCGTTCTCTGGCTCCGAGGGGTCCCCTCGTTCGTCCACGGAGAGAGAGTGCTGGCTGGAATGATGCGAAGGTGATGGACGACCTCATCTCGCAAGGCCTCTTCTCCTCCCAACCCTTTGGGGAACCCAGGGGTACGCAAAGTCCAATGGAGCGAGAAATGGTACAGTGAGGAGTCCCCGAAGATAGTTAAAACGGTGGGGAAGTTGGAGAAGGTCCACGGGGACTCCCCGTACACAAATTACACTTCGATTAGAAAAACCTTTTCGGAAAGGGATGACCCCACGGCGTTTGTTATCTCGGATGATAAGCTTATTGGGCAGTCCTTAGGCGTGTTAACCCGTATTTTCTATACGCGACGGGGAAGCATAGGAGAGGGACGGTGCCGAGAAGGGGAGCGCTTGATCATATCTCGAGGCCGAATGCGTCCGCGAACTCCTCCATTCTCCTGAACTCCATGAGGAACTTCCGGCCTTTTGCGGTGATCGAGTAGGTCGTCCTGTCGTCGTCGGCGG
>DYTM01000013.1:6337-13680 GCA_020725985.1 Methanomassiliicoccus sp. | reverse complement strand
CTCGACGACGTCCCTTATTGCCTTTGCCAGGTACGCGAGGGAATAAGGCTTCTGGAGCACCCCGACGAATCCGAACCTCCTGAAGTCCGCCATAACAGGATCGTTGGAGTAGCCGCTTGAGACGATGGCTTTCACCGCGGGATCGATCCTGAGCAGCTCAGTGATCGCATCCTTCCCCCCCATCCCGCCTCGGATGGTGAGATCCATGATGACGACGTCGAACGGCCTTCCGTTTTCCATCGCCTCCTTGTATCTCTTGACGGCCTCCTCGCCGTTGTGCGCGATCTCCACGTGATATCCCGTCGTGCGAAGGATTTCGACGATGACATCAAGTATCTCTTCATCGTCGTCCATCAGGAGAACGGACCCGTCGCCGTCTCCAGTTGGCTCCTCTACCTTCTCTCTTCCCTCTTCCGTCATCCGGGATGCCGGGAGGTAGACGCGGAATGAGGAACCCTTCCCGATCTCCGACTCCACCTCGATGTGTCCCCCGTGCTTCCTGATGATTGAAAGGGCCGAGGAGAGTCCCAGCCCGTTTCCCTTCTCTTTGGTGGTGAAGAACGGATCGAATATCCTCCCCAGGTTCTCCTTTGGAATTCCTACGCCAGTATCGGTGAATGAAATCTCGACGTACTCTCCCTCCCGTAGGTGGGGGGAGCGATTGGGCCCGACTATTGTGTTTCTCGCTGAGATCGAGACCACACCACCATTCGGCATCGCCTGGTATGCGTTCAGAATCAGGTTGTTCGCCACCTGTGCTATCTGGCCCTTGTCTACCTCGACGTTGCGGAGATCCTCCGCAAAGGAGAGCCTGTAGACCGCGTTCGAGCCTCCGAGAGCGAGCTTCGTGGCGCTTGTCACAAGTTCAGGAATCGATGCCACCTCCTTCACCGGCTCGCCTCCTTTCGAGAAGGTGAGGAGCTGATGGGTGAGGTTCTTCGCCATCATGATCTCCTTCTCAGCCTCTCTCAGCCTCGTGTTGGTGTAGTTGTCTGGCGGCAGCTGAAGTCGGACGAGCGTGACATTGTTCAGTATTGCGGTGAGGACGTTGTTGAAGTCGTGCGCTATCCCGCCGGCGAGCAGTCCGATTGACTCGAGCTTCTGGACCTTGAGGATCTCATCCATCATCTTCATCCGGTCCGTGACGTCCCGCCCGACGCTCTGGATCTCGACGAGTCCGCCGTCATCGAAGATGCCCCTGTGGGTCCACAGAAGCCAACTCGCCTGTCCCCTGCTGTTCTTCACCCTCACCTGCGTCGACAAAACCGGCTGGTCTATCGAGAGCAGGGAGGCGCTTCTGCGTAGCAGTTCCCTGTCTTCTTCGGACATCTCTGGCACGAAGACCCTCCCTACGATCTCCTCCGGTCTCCGTTCGAAGAACTTGCAGAAGGCTGTGTTTGCGAAAGTCACCGTGCCATCGGACCGGTAGCGCAGGATGAGCTCGGTCTGATCCTCCACCACGGCACGATATCGCCTCTCGCTGTCGTACAGCCCAGCCTCAGCTCTTCGCCTCTCCGCGATCTCTGCTTCCAGCTCCTTATTCGTCTTCTCCAGTTCGAGCGTTCTCTCCTTGACTAGTTCCTCCAGATGTTCGCGATATTTCTTGAGTTCCTTCCCTGTCTTTTTCTCCTCGGTTATGTCCCTCCCGACAAGCTGGAACTCGGCAATGCGACCATCCTGCTCGAATATCGCCGTCTGGGTGGCCCTCTGCCATCGGACTCCATCGGCGGCTATGATGCTGTATTCGTAGGTCGTAGTCGGGTGCTCGGGAGTCAGGTACAGAGATCGTTCCTTCACACCAGGAACGTCCGCATCTGGCAAGTACGACACGAAGGAGGAGCCTATGACCATTGCCTTCCTCTCATTCAGATTCTTGCAGAACGCCTCGTTCGCGAAAGTGATTCTGAAATCGGGGCCGAAACGGCAGATACTTTCCATCTGCTGCTCCACGACCGCTTTGTATCGGCTCTCGCTCTCCTGCAGTTTCGACTTCGTGCTGTCGACGGTGCTGAGCAAGACATTGATACTCTTCGCCAGGGCGGATATCTCATCATCGCCTGCGACCGTCACGCTCCCCGAAGGATCCTGCTTCGACGAGATGTGGCTGACCTCGCTGTCGAGCGCGCTGAGCCGGGATATGATAGAGCGCTCGAGCAGGGCCATTGTAACCAGGCCGAACATGAGGCCGACGATTGCGACCGATGCAACGAGATAAAGGGAACTCGTCTGTCCCTGGTTGTAGATGTTTCTCGGGATTTCGGCTTTCAGAACAACTGCTTTCGATCCATATATGTCGGTGAAGAGGTGGTAGCCCGCAACGGTTTCGCTTGTCTCGGGGACGACGGCCATTCCCGTCAAGTTGAGCTCTGTCATTCCGCCGTCACCGAGCCACGAGTAGATCACCAAATCGTCCGGCGAGTACATGGAAAGGGAGAGGGAGGTGGAGGCTGCTATGATGTCGAGCTCGGAGGTATCCAGCCACCGTCCCATCAACAAAGTGCCCATGGTAGGACCGCTTCTGTCACTCATCAATATCGGAGAGGCGCTGACAATCAGCCGGCCGTTGGTCAGCTGGACGATTCCCGAAAGGGTTCTCTCCTCGCTCGTCGTGCTGAGTATGACACCATCGGTGCCGAGGTGATCAATCAACTCGTCGGGGAAGGCCATCTCCTGGTTCAGGTCAGCGTCATGCGCCCCCGCGTACACTATGTCCCCTGAGAAGTTCAGAAGGACGATCAGATCGCTGCGTGTGTCAACGAACGTCTCTGGAACGAGATTCGACTCCACGTAACCCTCATTTCTGTCCTGAATGAACGCATATGTGTCATCCCAGTTCGCGTAGTCCGAGGTGGTCGAGGAAAGATCTAAAAGCTCCATGGCATAGGTGTTCTTCAGCCTCCCAAGGTCCTCCAGGACCTCTTCTCTTTCGAGCTGGCTGAAGCTCTTTATCAGAATGGTGGAAGAGACGACATGCAGGATGAGGAAGATGCCGATGACCGTGATACCGATGGCCGCGAGGGCCTTGAACCTAATCTTCCCGACCCGCAGATGGACTCCAACCTGCCACTATCTATCTCGATCCAACTTCCAGGACTGATGGCGAAAATTCGATTCGACGGACCGTATTTATTCGTTTACATCCTGTTACCTCATCTGATAATAAGCGGGTCATTGACCAGCCCGCAAGGAGCGTCCTCGAGCACTCTCCTGTGACAGACAACTGTGAGCAGAGATATCGAGATTCGAGGATTGGCTTCGGCAGGAAGTGATGTTGGTAAGTTATTAGTATCGTGATGACATGTCTGTAGTCCGCAGTGCACGCAGGGATAACCAAGCCTGGCCAACGGTGCGAGATTCAGGGTCTCGTCGCGTAGGCGTTCGGGGGTTCGAATCCTCCTCCCTGCACCACTGGTTCTCAAATCGAAGCAGACTGGTCGAGATCGCCTGGGTAGGTGCCTGGAAAAGACTTCCGGAGGGGCATTTGCCAATCGGGGGCTGACCCTGAGGGGTGGTACTCGGTCCAATTCCGCACAAAAGGTCGTCAACAAGGTAAAGCCAGATGTTCCTCTTGTCTCGCTCATCCTGTGCAATCGCCAAAATAGCGAGCTATTAGGCCGGTGCGGAATCCACTAGTAAGTATCTAGTACGGGATGGTGTAGATTCCTTCTGCGTGGCGCCCAAGACGAAGACGATTAGGCACAAAGTCCGAATTTCTGCCAAACCGACGGAGATCTATGACGCCTTCATGGATCCCGAGAAGCATTCAGCTTTTACAGGAGGAGAAGCCAATGGCAGCTCCGAAGTGGGTGGATTGTTCTATGCCTGGGACGGTTACATTACCGCGCGGAACGTCGAGCTTGTGAGAGGCGAGAAGATCGTCCAGGAATGGACCACTACCGAATGGCCGGAGGGATATCCTCCCTCGCTACTTGAGATTGGGCTGAGGGAGGTGGAGGGAGGCACGGAGCTCGAGCTGGTGCAAACTCTTGTCCCGGCTGACCAGGCCGATGATTATGATCGGGGGTGGCACGATCATTACTGGAGGCCCCTAAGGAGATACCTCGCCAAGACGCGTCCGACGAAGTAATCGGAATCCTGACATAAGAGGCGAATTCCACACGATCGACCAGATGCTCGCTGGGACAGGTTGCTTTAAGAACGAGGCGCTCCAATGAATCAAGATGGGTGAAACAATAGCAAAGCCAGTAAACGTCGGGGACCTTGCCCCAGACTTCTCCCTGCCGGATCAGGAAGGGACCTTCCGCAGGCTGTCGGAGCTGATTGGGAAGAGACCGGTAGTCGTCTATTTCTATCCGAAAGACTTCACGCCAGGGTGCACGGAGGAGGCCTACGCCTTCCGAGACAAATATGAGGCGTTCAAAGACGCGGGCGCCGAGGTCATAGGAATAAGCTCGGATACGATCGAGTCTCACAAGAGGTTCGCGAGAGAGCTCGGCCTTCCGTACATATTGCTGAGCGATCTGCAGGGGGAAGTCAGGAAGCTCTACGGGGCAACCTCTATCGGAGGAATTCCAGGGAGGGTCACCTTCGTTATCGACAAGAAAGGGATTGTCAGAATGGTCTTCTCCTCACAATTCCAGCCGACAAAGCACATAGAGGAGGCTTTGCGGGTCATAGACCAGATAGGCAAGGAATGACGCCGCCGGCCTTGTTCACCTAGTGGATTTGTTCTCGTCCACGATACTTCCCTCGCACTACCTTCGTCCCTGTCTTTCCTCCTCGACCCTGTCGAGCCACTCGTTGACCAGGCAGGTGAAGAGCTCCTCCTGCTCCAGCTCCAGATTGTGTCCTGCCCGGTCAAGGACCGCAAGGGTGCATCTCGGATAGTTCTCGATTACCTTCAACGCATCCTTGTAGCCCACGACATGATCCTGCCTCCCGAGGAAGAAGAGGGCAGGAGCGTCGATCGGCTCCGAGAGTGCGTCCACATCGTGGGAAAGGGAGTAGCCAGTGCCCCAGAGCCGCCGGAGAAACTCCTGGTCTCCCTCCTTGACCGCGGGGAGGATGTCGCCTCTATACCGTTCAACGATCCTGGAGTTTGCCACGACCGCGAACTGAAGGAAGTTCGACCTCTCCTCCTCCGAAAGCCGGTCGAGAGAAGCCTCATCGATCCATGTGGGTTTCTTGTCCGGCAGGGCCCTTGCCGCCGGATGGGGAAGGATGACCGGGCATATGAGCAGGACGCCGGCAGTCCTCTCCGGGACCCTCCGGGCTATCTCTCTCGCCAGATAGCCGCCGTACGAGCCCCCGACGACGATGAAATCCTCATTTCCCACGACGGAATCGAGCACGTCCATCGCGACGTCAGCCATCCGGTCTGAGTTTTCCGGTGCATGCTTCAGGACACTCGCACCCATCCCCGGCAGATCAAAGTATATCCGCTTGAACCCCGGCCTTTTCGAGAAGATTGGCTCGAGGCATCCAGACATCGAACGGTGATCGAGGGAGAAACCGTGGAGGGTGAGTACCGGTAGACCATCCCCGACGACCTCGTAGTAGATGTCCGCGTCGCGGAGGCTCAGAAGCATCGGAACTGGAATGATTTCCGGCAATCTAAGGCTTGCGCCAGCGCTATTGCCGGTCCGGATTGATTCGACATATCCCCTCAAAGGGGTCGCGGTCTGACCGGGGCTTTGTCGGTTACTGGTCACCCCCAGTCGGGCCTCCGTGCGGAAGATGTATAAGGGATGGCGTGTCTGCTTTCAACGGGGGTGTTCTTCTGAGGACATTGGTCGTGTACGACTCGTCGTACGGAAACACCGAGAAAGTCGCTTTGGCGATCTGCTCCGGAATGAAGGAGGTCGGGCTCTCCGAAGTGGAGTGCAAGCGAGCCGACGCCGTCGGTGACGAGGACTTCAGGAAGTCAGACGTGTGGGTCATCGGGACGCCTACCCACATAGGGGGGCCAACCGGAGACGCGAAGAAGGCAGTGAAGATCGCCTCGAAGATCGGGGGAGCCGGAAAGTCGGGAGCGGTGTTCGATACCCGATTCGCGAGTGTGTCAAAGGGAGGATCGCAGAAGATCCAAGAGATGATGGAGAAGGCGGGCGTGAAGATCGTAGTCCCTGCGGAATGGTTCGTCGTCGAGGGAACGAAGGGCCCTTTGGTGCAAGGCGAGGAAGCCAGAGCCGTCACCTTCGGCAGGAAGGTCGCCGGTGCGATCAGGCAGAAGTGACCTCAGGAGTGGGCGGCGTGGGGCGACTCGGCATCTGAAGGCGCCTTCTCGACATTGAGGAACAGGAGGATTATCGCTCCCGGGATGACGAAGGCCGAGGCGGCGATGAAGGTGGCGAAGTAGCCGAGATATTCGGCAATATAACCTCCGATCAGTGAGCCAAAGATCGCGGCCAGCCCCTGGATGGCGTTATATGTCCCAAGGGATTCCGTCCTGAAGTCGGCGTAGGACATGTTGGAGACCAAGGCGTTCCCGGCGACGCTCAAGTTTGCCCAACAGAAGCCTATGAGCGCATGAAGGACACAGAGGATGACGATGAGGCTCAGCCCCGACAGGGGAAGGGTGGTCACGAGGAAGAACGAAGGGAAAAGGACGATTCTGCCTACGAAGGCCCCGACCTGCATTCTCTTCCCCCCGTACCTCGCGACCCATCCCCCGGCTAGTGAGTAGGTCATGGCGGAGACGACCGAGCTCGCCAGGAAGACGACGAAGACCTCGGAGGTTGTGATGCCGACATAGCTCTTGAGATACACAGGGAGCGCGACGTAGAATGTCAGGAAGCCGGTGAATGCGAGGAAGGTGACGATGTAGTACTTCTTCAGCTCGGGGGAGAAGTTGCTGGCGCCGAGGTTCTTCGCGCTGAGCCTGAGGACGTGGAGGAGGCGGTGAGGGAAGTATCGGGCCTTCTCGAAGACCATCATCGGAAGCTCCGAGATGCTCCGGTCGATGTGCTCCCTTTTCAGCTTCATCTTCGGCTCGGGGACCCACCTCAGGGCCAGGAATACCGAGGCGAGTGCCAGCAGGCTCGCCACCAGGAACAGTGCCCTCAGGGACATGACGGGATCATCCGCGGAGGTGAGGAACTGGAGCCACAGGGTCCCGAGGATGAGGCCGCCCACCCATCCTATGCCTCCTATCCTGCTGAAGTCCCCGAGCCTCCGGGCCCATTCGTGTCTCTCGAAGGACTCGAGGACGAGCACTGTGCCTACGGGCGCCGCTGCGCTTGCAAGGAGCCCCAGGAAGAAGTTCGCCAGATAATAAGAAGGGATGGTCGTCGACAGCGCCATCATGAGCAGAGCGAGGGCCATGCCCCCGAACCCGATGAGGATGAAGGGACGGCGCTTCTGGGTCGTGTCCGAGAGGTTGC
>DYTM01000013.1:0-6327 GCA_020725985.1 Methanomassiliicoccus sp. | reverse complement strand
AAATGATATTCGCCGGGACGGAGGCGATCGATGAAATCGCGCTCGCGATGCCGACCTGGGACAAGCTGCCCCTGAGCCCCTCGGTGACGAACAGGGGGATGAGGGGTGAGGTGCTTCCTCCGGATATGTTGTACGGCAGGAAGGTGTAGTACCAGTTCTCGTCGCCCTTCCGCATCGCATCCCATCCGCGGCGTTCCTCCCGGAACATGGATTCCGGGGTTCGCGCAAGGTATCTCGGTCCCGTTCAATAACCTTTCCGTCGAATGCTCTGGGTGCTGCGTAACGGCTCAGGTCGCCCCGGTCAGGACCGCGAGAAGTATGACGAACAGGACGATGAGTGAGACCATGACAAACTTCGTCTCCCTGCCGGCGGCGAATGCGCCGAGGGCGGCTACGACTCTAGCAAGGGGGGTCGCGATCAGAAGTACGATCCCAAGGTCGATGACCGCTATAGGGTTCCCCTCGGTCAAACCCTCCACTATCTCCCCCAGGGAGAGGCTCACCTCCTCCCATCCATGCGGATTGAGCGCATACAGGAGCAAACCAATCACCATGGTCGAGACGCTGACCACCATCCCCGCCAGGAGTACGATTCGGACATACCTGTTCAGCGATTCCTTCTCCACTTCATCACCCCGTGGGCAGAATGCCGATCCCCCTGAGAAACATCAGCAACGCAATAGCGATCATGACGACCGCGAAGAACTTCCTCAGGCCGGTTCCGGTGGCAAGGTGGGCCGTCCTGGACCCGATGGCTGCGCCCGAGAACACCCCGACCGCCACAATCGCCGTCAGCACCGGCGACATGAATCCGTAGCCGTAGTAGATGACTGCACCTGCGAGGGCCGTGACGCCCATCATGAAGTTGCTCGTCGCCGCCGCGGCCTTCATGGGCACGCCCATCCACATGTTCATGACCGGCACCTTGACGAGACCTCCGCCTACCCCCAGGAGCCCCGACATGACGCCAGCCCCGGCGCTTGCCGCCATTCCCCGGTCGAGCTTCTCAACCTCGTACGTCACTTCCTTCTCCGTCTTCCTGTCGACGAAGCTTCCCTTCAGATCGAACAAACCCCTCTTCTTCTCGCCGGGCAAGGGGGTGGCGAGCCTTTCCGGTCGGCGTATCATGTAGTACGCCCCGTACAAGAGGAAGATGCCGAACGCCACTGCGAGTATCTGCTGGTTCGTGTAGACGGCGACCAAGGCCCCGATGATCGACCCGACGGTTGTCGCCACCTCGAGAACCATGCCCAGCCGGATGTTGGTCAATCCCTCCTGCACATAGTGGGAGGCCGCGCCAGTAGAGGTCGCTATGACCCCGATCAAGCTCGCCCCTATCGCGACCTGAATGGGATAGGAGAAGACGAGGGTCAGGGCCGGGATGATGATAATACCTCCTCCCAGACCGAGAAGGGAGCCGAGGAGCCCCGCGATTATGGCGAAGATGATCACTCCGAGAGCAAGGGTCAGGTCCATTCTTTGACTACCCCCGACGCTTCCGAAATGCCGATGTCCGTAGATAACTGTTGCCCAGACATGCTCCAGGTCCCTCAGACTCCCTCCTCCACCTACGAAAGGTTATTACATTCGCGCATCATCCTCGAACCATGGGCCTCCTTCTCGTCAGATATGCGGAGATGGGTCTCAAGAGCGATAGCGTCCGCAGACGATTCGAGAGGATACTGCTCGACAACATCCTGGCCTCGTTCGCCGAACGGGGCGTTGAAGCGATCCTGACCTCGGAGAGGGGGCGCATATTCGTCGAGACAGATCGCGCTGACGAGGCAGCGGATATCCTTTCAATGGTGTTCGGAGTGGCATCGCTCAGCCGTGTCATGTCGTTCGGGAGCGACATGGAGGAGATGCGGTCGTTCATCCTCGAGCGCTCCGGATCCCTGCTCCCCCCCGGAAGCAGCTTCGCGCTGAGGGTTCGGAGGACCGGAACTCACCGGTACACAAGCATGGATGTCGCCAAGGAGCTCGGGGCGGTGGTCCTCGAGGTGAACAGGGATAAGGAGGTCAGGGTGGATCTGACCTCTCCAGACATCGAGATCTTCATCGAGATCAGGGGGAAGAGGGCCTTCCTCTTCACTGAGTACATCAAGGGACCTGGAGGGCTCCCGATGGGGTCTCAGGGAAGGGTTCTGGCGGTCGTGAAGTCGGAAAGGGACACGGTTGCGGCGTGGCTGCTGATGAAGCGCGGCTGTAGGGCCATCGTCGTCTCTGAGGAGGAAGCTCTCGCAGCACCGCTCAAGCGATGGGCGCCGGGGCTGAAGGTCATACGACCGAATGAGTTGGGTTTGACCGCGAAAGAGAACAGGGCCCTCGCAGTCGTTTTCGGTCATGGGGTCGAGGACATCGAGGAAATCAAGAGAACGAAGCTCCCCCTCCCGGCATTCTACCCGCTGGTCGGGATGAGCAGTGAAGAGATTGAAAAGAGGTTTCGCGGGATCAGCGGGTAGACCTACTTGCCCTTCCGGTCGTGCGCGCCTACCGAGGGCCGCAGCTTCTCGGCGCCCTTTCCCTTGTGCCTCAGGCCGCGTCCCTTCTTCCCGGAGGAGGTCAGCCCGCGGCTCGCCCGGCCCTTGTGGACTGCGTCGCAGATCCAGTTGATCTTCGGATCGCTGACGATGACAGGGTGGTGGGGATCAACCATGATGATCTCGAACCACTCCTTCTTCCCGTCGCTTCCGACCCAGTAGGAGTTCAGGACCTCGAGGTTCGGATATCTCTTCCCCGCCCTCTCCTCCGCGATTCTCTGGAGGGATTTCGCCGCCGTGATCTTCACGATGCCCTTGCGCTTCGCCCTTCTCCCCTTCCGGATCTTCCTCTTCTGGAGGGCACCTTTCCGCACCCTCGCCCTCACAAGCACGTAACCCTGCTTCGCCCTGAAGCCGAGCTTCCTCGCCCTGTCGAGCCTCGTCGGATGCTCGATTCTGCAGAAGTTCTCTTCCCGACGCCACTCGATGAGCCTCTCGAACTGGAGGCCCTTGACGTAGGTTTCATCAGGATCGTTCCACGCCTCAGCGATATAATGATAGATGCCCTTCCCCGGAACTGTCTTGACCTCTTCAGTCTCCTCTCCAGCCGGGGCTGTCTCGGCCTTCTCAGCCGCTTTCTTTGCCATTGGATCACCTGCCGTCTTCGACGGCGTTTACGGATTCACCCTCGCGGGCACATCTCCAACGCGAACGCGTCGCGTCACCAAGGGCTGCAGAACGCCTGTCCTTATATAAACTTTGTCCGGTGAGAACCTCGGGTCGCGGGTCACATGAAGTCGTCGAGGTTGAGCTTCTTCTCGGTCTTCTTCACCTCGAACCTGTCCTTCTCCTTCCTCCTTCCCTTCTCGAAGGTGTCGTCAAAGAGCGTGAACTGCTGGGATCCCATCATGAGGCTCTTCTCGTCCCACCCGAAGACCTCCGTCGCCCTTGCTATCGTCTGCGCAAGACGCTCGGCGTAGTATTTCCAGTCGGGAGAGGCCTCGAATCTCCTCCCGCTCACGAAAGGCTCCACCTGCTGGGGAGTCCTCCTGCTATCGGTGACGATCCACGAGACCTTCATACCGGGGACGAACTCGTAGCCGAGGTCCATCAGCTTCTTTGCTGTCTGGACGGTGGCTTGAGTGTCTTGGTCCTTGTACTGGTTGAACGGCTTGCAGGATCGGGAGATCACGAGCTTCTCGACCGGCATCTGCCCTGCCATCGTGTCCGCCACAGCCTTCCTGGCAATTTTCACCGCCTCCTCTGTCTGGCTGGCGAGGATATGTTCGAACACCTGCATCAGTACCTCGCTCTGGAGGTCGAAGGAATCGGTCCTCCGGACCTCATATCCCCTTATGAGAAGCTCCTCCTTCGGCCATACCACTCTTCCCACGTATCTCTTCTTCTTGCCGTGCGTGAACAGCGGCTCCACTATCTTCTCGAACTCGAGCATCCTCCCCTCGTTCGAGAACCGCGTCGCCAGTTCCTTGCCAAAGGCAACCGTTTCACTCAGGGTCTGATGAGGGGATTGAATGAAGATGGAGTCTGTGTCGGAGTAGATCACCTTATGGCCTTCCGCCTCGAGCTTGGCGATTATGCCTTTGATCGTGTCTCTGGCGAAGGCGGTGATGGAGCTGCCGATCTTCCTGTCGGTGAACCGGTAGAACGACGAGGCGAAGACACCGTAGAACGCATTCATCAGCACCTTGACCGCCGCCTGAAGGCCGTCGTAGTACCTCAGCTCCTCCGGGCTCTTGGCCTCCTTCATCTTCCTCTTGATCTCATCCCGATCCTTCATCAATCTGACGAGTATCTGCGGAAGGACCCCCTCCTTCTGATCCTTGCTGAGGAACCTCACCCCGTTCGGGCTCTCTATCTCCCCCTCGTCGCTGAGCGTCGTGAAGCAGATGTTCTTCGAGATGATGAGCGAGGGATACATCGACTTGAAGTCGAGAACGCAGACCCAGTGGTAAAGTCCCGGCTCGATTGTGTGAACGTAGCCTCCTTCGATCGCCTCTTCATCCCCTGCGCTCCCAGTCATAGGCACCCCGACCGGCGGTCTCTGGCGATCGGCGGCCCTGATGAGGATGGAGTCGATGAGCTGGGAGGCCCCTGCGCTCGTCACATCGTCCACCGGAAGCCGGGAGACGGTGGCGAGGTCCATGTTCTTCCTCAGGATGTCCACCGCCTCCAACACCCTCAGAGAGAGCTCCGCGTCCCTCACGCAGTACCGTATCACCTTCGCGCTGTCGGCCTTCCACTCCTCGTCGATCTTCGTCGGATCCACGTCCAGCTTCTCCTCACCGAGGAGGAACTTCGCCACATGGTTGAGCGTCTCCTGCTTTGGTTTTAGTTGAACCTTGGCCGCCCACCAGGCGTCCGCCACCAGGCGGCCGGTCAACCTCCAGAACCTGTTCATGATCGGTCTCGGTTCGCCGAGATCCCTTCCCCATTGAAGGGCCGTGATTCCGACGGCCTTGGCCCTCTCCATGATGATCGGGATGTCATAGCCATCGATGTTGTATCCGGTGATCACATCCGGATCCTTCTCCTGGATGATCCGGGAGAACCGCTCGATTATCTCCCTCTCCCCGCCGACGATCGAATCCCCCTGCGTCGGCTCCGCGTTCTGTCGGACCACATAGCAAATGGTGAGGATATGGCTGTCCTTGATGCTGTTCTCGACGTCGAAGGCCAGTATCTTCAGCTGAGGGTTGAAGGCTGGGATTTCCTCAATCCTCGGCCTCCCCTCCGCCTTGTCGACGTCCACGACGATGTCGGTGGTGTATCCGACCGAGGCGACCTCAACTCCGAAAATCCGGATGCAGGCGGCAATATCGAAATCGTAGACGAAGCGGTTGTGGAAAGGGATGTCCGCCGCGAGGATCTCGAAGCCTTGCTGCCTCAGCCTGGTTCGGTACTCGGGCACGGTCCACGGGAACTTGATGACGATCTTCCCGGCCTTGTGGATCTTCCCTCTGTGGAAGAGCTCGATGTCCTCCACTCGTACCACGCTGGGATCTTCCTTCAGCTTCCGAACGACATCATCCGTCGGCTCGAGGATGTGGAAGTAGGGGAGGAAGCCGACATACCTCGCGGTGATGGAGGCGCCCTCCGTGGTCTTTCCGTACATCTCGACAATGATTTGGTCATTCTCGCCCCTGCGGTACGATGCCGTCAGGAGCCTGACGTCCCAGTGTCTCAAGCTGATCACTTTCGAGCGACGATCGTGATGATGTCTCCGTCCTGGAGGATGTAGTCGTGACCGACGGTCCGGTGCGTTCGAGCGTTGATCGCCCTAATGAAGTTGTCTCCGAGCTCGGTGTGAATCTTGTATGCGAGATCCCTCGCGTTGCTCCCCCGCTTCACCAGGTACGCATCCGGGAGCACATTGCCATCGTGGTCGGTGAGCTTGTTTTCGTCCTCCACCGGGTAGACGACGATAAGATCGAGAAGCTCGAACGCGGCCTTCTCCAGGCATGCCTGCACGCCGGTCCCGTTGCCGCAGCGCTTCATGATCTTCGAGAAGTAGTCCAGAGCTTTCTTCTGGTTGGGGTTAAGCTTCTCCGGCTCCGAGACCGAGAAATCCTTGTCCCCTGGAAGGTACTTGACGAGACCGGCCTTGGCGGCCCTCTTCAGGCCCAGCTCAGACTCCGAGCAGGCCGGGACTGCGATGTAACCATCCACCCCGGTGAGGCGGCGAAGCATGTCGTCGCTCGCCACGTCCGCCTTGTTGAGGGCGATCATCATCGGCTTGCTGTGCCTCCTTATCGCGTCCGCCAGGTGGATCATTTCCGCGTCCTGCCAGTACATGGGGTTCTCGGGAAGCGCGGCCTCCTTCAGTGCG
>DYTM01000212.1:1369-2417 GCA_020725985.1 Methanomassiliicoccus sp. | reverse complement strand
TGCCAAGGGGTGGGCAAGAAACAGCGAGGCAAGTCGCGAGGCGAGACATGAGCCCCCCCACCCTGACCCTCCCCCACCAGGGGGGAGGGAAACTCGGTCCGAATGGGATTCCCCATCTGCCCTAGCTGGCGGGAGAGATATTCTTTTCCCGTCAACTGAAGTATGGACTCTCCCCTCCCCCTCGATGGGGGAGGGAAGGGTGGGGGTGATTCCAGACCGACGACGCAGGGCTCGGGGCACATCGAACGATAGGACAGTCTTCTCATGGTTTACTCCTCCTCCTCGTATTCGGACTTCTTCTTGTTGAAATCGAGAACAAGGAACATCGGCTTTCCCGCTCTCAGCAGTTCAAAGAGAACCTTCCGCTTGCCCTGTTCAAGGTTATTTGCGCCTGCGCAGACTTCTTTCACGTCGCCCATCTTTTTCACCTCCTTGTCCGCTATCTTCACGATGATGTCCCCCGGCTGGAAGCCGCTCATCATGGCGTTTCCGGGGTATTTCACACCCTGGATGAAACAGCCTTCCTTTTTGAAGTAATGAATTTCGGGGTCTCTGAACTTGTTGATCTCTTTCACCGTCATCATCCATTCTTCGCAGTCGAGGTCTTCGCCTTCGACCCTGCCCTTGAGGCGGGTCTTCATCTTGAGCGCGATATCTTCGTTCCCGCGCCGCACGGTGAGCCCCACTTCGCTGTCTTTCGGGAGTCCGGCGAATATCCTGCGGACCTGCGGAAGATCCTCGACGAACATGCCGGTCACTTCCTGTCCGTTGCACGCGAGGATGAGGTCACCGGCCTTGAGCCCGCATTCCTCCGCAGGCGAGCCCTCGTCCACGCTGGCAATCTTCACGCCTTTCTCGGCATCCACGTACGTGCTGCGAATGAAATCCTTCAGCGCCTGGAAATGAAGGCCGGTCCAGACCCGTTCGACCTTGCCGTCCTTCATGAGTTTCGCGACGACTTCCTTGACGACATCGGACGGGATGGCGAACCCGATGTTCTCGGCCCGGAAGCTTCCGAGCGTGTTGATCCCGACTATTTCCCCCTGCA
>DYTM01000212.1:0-1359 GCA_020725985.1 Methanomassiliicoccus sp. | reverse complement strand
CCCGCCGCTGTTGCCCGGATTTATTGCGGCATCCGTCTGAATCCAGACGTTGTATTTCGACTGTTCCTCGAGGTGCTGCTTGGTGTTGCTGACGATGCCGAACGAGATCGAGCGCGTGAGGCCGAGGGGACAGCCCATGGTCATGACGAAGTCGCCCTCCTGGAGCGCAGTGGAATCGCCGAAGGTGGCGTACTGCAAGGGAGGCGTATCGGGCGGAAGTTCAAGTCTGAGGAGGGCGAGGTCCGTATCCTGGTCGAGGCCGACGATGCGCGCCTTGACCTCGCGCTGATCCGCGAGCACGCACTTGATCTCCGTGCTCTTCTCGGCGACATGGTGGTTGGTTACGACATAGCCGTCGGGCGAGATGATCGCCCCGCTGCCGATGATCTGCTGTTTGATCTTCTTGCCGCCTTCATAGGTTTCCTGGATGGGCTTGACGTAGATGATGACCGGGAAGACCTTGGCCTTGGCGTTTTGGATTATCTGAATGAAGTCGAGCGGTGGCAGGGTCTCCGGCGGCTGCGGTGGCGTAGAGCAGCTCGTGCCCAGCCAACACAGAAGAGGCAACACGATGACAAATCGCGAGTGTTTCATCGGCAAGACTCCAACAGGGACTACACGCAAGGGGCTATGTCACTTTTCAATAGAAGTTACACACGTTTCTGTGTCAACAGGGACTTGACGAGACTCGTAGGAGACCCCGTATATCATCGTCTAGTTAGAGTCTCTTGAAGTCCCTGCTAAATCCTCTGAAGATTCTCTGAAGTAGCTGCTTCGCTTGAGAGTGTCCAAGAAAGTGACAACGGCAAACACTGTCATAGGGTCTCTACTGAGCAACCCCAAATGAAATCCGTGAAATCTGTGGTTTCTCTTTGGCCAACAGTCAGTTATTGAGCGCAAGGCAGCCAAAGCCACAGCAGGTTGTCATTCTGAACTTGTTTCAGAATCCATTCTTCCCTAGCCTGGTCGTCCAGGGCGCGGGAATAGACGTAGATGCCGAGCGGTTTCTCAGGCGAGGCCTCGTAGAATCTCTGACACTCGCCCTGGAGAACTGCGAGCAGGTTGTGCTTCCTCATTGCCCTTTGGTAGGTGCGCTGGAGTTCGATGTCCTCCATGGCCATGTAGAGTTTCATGCGGAGCCTGGTGATTTCCCTGGGGACACGCTTCTGTTCTTCTTTTGGCTCCCTTTCAGAATCTTCGGTGCCTTCCTGGGAGTGCAGTACATGACAGGTCAGCAATACAGCCACCACGATCAGCACCAAAGGAGCTGTGCGAAGTCCGGCCGCCATGGCATGGCTCCTCGAATCCTTGTGCAGAACACCGCCCCGAGGCCCATCTATCCGTCGAGAATAGTCGATA
>DYTM01000211.1 GCA_020725985.1 Methanomassiliicoccus sp. | reverse complement strand
AGAATGCCCTATTCAGGGAATCCAATCTACACGAAGGCGGGGCAGGTCCTCAGGCACTCCACCTGTCCCGTCCCCCTCGCCATTCTCAAGTGCGTCGAGGCCACCGCCGGCCTGGCCCTCAAGAGAGACGTGAGAGTGAGGTTCGAGTCCTGAAGGAGCTTTACTTGCCGAGGCGGATGATCTCGTCGATCTTCGGCGTCCAGATGACCGCGCTCGGTCCGGTGAGATACATTGCGACGATCATCGCCTCCTGAAGCTCCTCCTTCGTCGCCCCGGCGCTCACCGCCGCCTGCGCATGGTTCTCGAGGCAGATGTCGCATTTTAGAAAGCACGAGACGGCGACGGCGATCAGCTCCTTCTCCTTCGTCGTCAGGGCGCCGTTCTTGAAGACCTCGTTCTTCATCCTGTAGAGAGCCTGAACGACTTCCGGCTTCTGCTTGGCGAGCAGTTCCAGACTCATGAATCCGAAATGCAGCGCCACCTATATTATACAGAAGGTCATTCCAGTGGCCGTGGCGAACGTCACCATCGCGGAAACGATTGAGCATCTCAAAGGCTTGAAGGGAGTGGCCGAGGCATTCGAGCTCGGCCCTGAGATCCGCGAATTGCTTCTGAAGATCGAGAGCGGGATCAAGGCGACGATGGACATCGAGGTGAAGAACACGGGGCTCGAGGAGTGCCTCAAACGGAAGCACGTGCTCTGCATCATCAAGGACAAGACCTTCCGCCCCCCGCCCGAGCCGACGATCTTTCTCGCGGCGGACAAAGACACCATATTAGGCCAGGAGATCCTTGAGAAGGACAGATGCGACTTCGAGGGCCTCGACAACCTCGTCTACCTCTCCGAGGACTTCGTTGTCTTCACCGACAGGAAGGCACGGAACAAAGAGTACTTCCTCATGCCCCCGGTCAGCTTTCCCGAGCTCGAGAGCGTCTGCGGATTGAGGAATGTCGTTTCCTGCAGTCCCTCCGCCCTCGGCGACCTGGCGATCCGGACCGCCCAGGGGCTCGAGGATAATCCCAAGCTCGCAAGCGTGCTGATAGGCTTCGATCTCGATGACGATTGAGCAAGGGACGGGATTGCGAACAAGATCCAAATCCTCAAGAAAAATGAAAAGGAAAGGAAAATGGTTTAGGTCCCGGAGGGCGTGATCCGGCTTATCGCCTTCTCGACTTCCTCCAGGGTTTCCTTCAGCTTCTCGACCTGTTCGAGGCTCTCCTCCAGGCTCTTCTCCTTGAACGCGGCCTCGCGGTACTCCTTTGGCTCGGCAGGCTCCAGGGCGGCGGCGTCGTAGTAGAGGTCGTATGTGTCCAACAGGACCCATGTTACCTCTCCCTCCGTCACCGTGTCCATGACTTTGCCTACTGTCCCGGTGTTCTTGTACCTAGCGAAGTCGCCGACCTTCAAGGGATCACGCCGGAGGGATGATGAGGGTTCTCTCACCAGCGGGCCTGAACTCCCTGAGACCGCCGCGACCGAATTCCTTGGTGATGTTCGCGAAGTCGAACGGGAGGTTCTTGTCCGCGAAGGCCACCTTGATGAGCGGGTTGCATGCGAAGGCGTCGCCTCTCGCCACGTGCGCGGCGTTGGCGATACCGCTGTATCCGCTCAGGTGCCCGACGTTCATCGCGTAGTTCGGGTAGTTGGGGCCTCTCAGCTCGAAGGGCAGCCCCTCGTCGCTCCTGTACGAGAAGCTGTTCGTGGCACCGCACTGGTCCTGCAGGTCGTATCCGTAGAAGCCCAGCCTTCCAAGGCGCTCCTTGTGCTGGATCATCGACAGATACCAGCCGTTCACGCCGCAGTCGGCGTTCCCGGTGGCCATCGCGGCGGCTATGCCGCTCGCAGCGGCAGCGACCGTCGCCCTCTGGGACCCGCCGAAGTGGGCCTCCATCGCGGCCGGGTATCTCTCGTACATCTCCAGAGCGTAAGAGTTGACCTCGGTGACGAGCTTCTCGAGCGTGTCCATCGTTGGCTTGACCTTTGCCAGCCCACCGTACTTCTTCTTGATCAGGTCGACCGCCCAGTAGGTGTAGTCCTCGAGTATGTTGTCCGTGTAAGCGGCGGTAGCATACTGCGTGAATCCCACACCCCCGGACATGTACGATCCGAGGTAGATCTGGTCGAAGATCACCGCGCCGAGCGCGACTGTCTCGAGAGCCGCCCTCGCCGGGTCGTTCGGGTACTTCCTGAAGGATTGAGTCATGTCGGCCAGGAATCCAAACGGAATGCCGCCTGGCTCGTTCGGGCCTCTCGCCCTCCTTGCCGGCATCATCGTCCCCATCTCCACGACCGCTGAGTGCTTCGCTGCGAACGCGAAGTCTGCGATCGCGGCCTCACCTGCGGCGAGCTTGTACGAGGTGATGAACGCCATGCTGATCTGCATCGCGCTCCACCTGGACATCGTCGCACCGTCGCAGACCCGGCC